>NZ_AOMD01000010.1 GCF_000336915.1 Halococcus saccharolyticus DSM 5350
ATCACGGCCACGTCGCGGAGGCCTGCGAAACGACGCTCGACGCGCTCGGCCTCGACGCGCTCGATTCGTACCTGCTCCACTGGCCCGAGGCGTGGGCGTACCAGGGGCCCCTCCGGAACCTCGCCGATCGTCCGGTCGAGGCCCAAGAGGAAGCGACGTTCCCCCGCGACACCGACGGCGAGATCGAGACCGCGGCTGTCACGCTCGAAGAGACGTGGCGGAGTCTCGAACGCCTCGTGGATCGCGGTCTCACGCGGACGATCGGGATCTGTAACGTCTCGCTGGAACAGCTCGAATCAGTATGTTCGTTCGCCCGTGTTCCACCCGCGATCGTCCAGATCGAACGCCATCCACACACGCCACGCGAGGACCTCGTGGCGTTCTGCCACCGCCGCGGCATCAGGGTCGTCGCCCACTCCCCGCTTCCGGCGTCGGTACTCGCCGAGCCGGTCGTCGAGGAGATCGCTGACGAGCGCGGGCTGTCGCCGGCCCAGGTCGTGCTCGCGTGGAACGTCGGGAACGGCGTCGTTCCCATCCCGTCCAGCACGGAACCGGCTCACATCGTGGAGAACGCCGCGGCCGCCGCCGTCCGGCTCTCGCCAGCGGAGTACGACCGTCTCGACGCGCTGGCCGGAGACGGAAGCGGGGACGAGCGGGACGGGGACGAACGGTGAGCGAAGGCGGTGGCACGCTCGCACCAACCGTTCGACTCCGGCGGCAGTGGCTTCTCGTCGCAGCGTGTGCAGCGGTCGGGGTCGCGCTCGGCTGGGACGCGCTCCGTGAGCTCGACATGGCGATCGCCCGTCGGTGGGTGCTGCCGACGACGGCGGTGCTCGGGTTCGAACTGTGGTTTCTGACGCGTCACCTCGACCGCAACCGCACCGCAGAGGGACGGCTTTGCGAGACGCTCGGTCCTGCGAACGCCGTGACGCTCGTGCGGGGCGGGCTGTACGCAGCAGTCGCGGGGTTCGTGCTCGTCCCGCCGACGCCGGCGGTCGCGTGGCTGCCCGGCGTCTGTTACGGCGCGGGCGCGGCGCTCGATTGGATCGACGGCCGAATCGCCACGACGATCGGACGGGAGACGCGGCTCGGGGCGACGCTCGATCTGGCGTTCGACACGCTCGGGTTCCTCGTCGCCCCGCTCGTGGGCGTCGTCTGGGGACGGCTGCCGGTGTGGTATCTCGCGCTCTCGTTCGCTCGGTACGCGTTCAAGGCGGCACGGGCCGGGCGGCGATACCGGGGACGACCGGTGTACGACCTCCCCGAGAGTCGGGTTCGCCGCCCGCTCGCGGCGGGCCAGATGGCGTTCATCACGCTGGCGCTACTCCCCGTACTCCCCGCATCGATGGTCCACGCCGCGGCCACGCTCGCCCTCGCCCCATCGCTCGCGGTGTTCGTCCGGGACTACCTCGTCGTCTCCGGCCGGCTTCGGGCGGACGAACCCTGAAGGGGGCCGCACGACAACGTGGCGTGTGAATATCCGGATCTCCGGAAACTCTCCCGAACGATGATGGCACCGACCCACGTCGCGACGGGGTTGGCGATAGCCGTTCCGGTGGCGACGGTCGCCCCCGAGTACGCCGCAGCCGCCGTCGCCGGCAGCACCGTGGGAAGTCTCGTCCCTGACCTCGACCTCCTCGTCGGCGAGCACCGCCGGACGCTTCACTTCCCCACACTCGGATGGGTGGTAGCCGTCCCGGTAGCGCTGGCCGCAGTCGTCACACCCTCAGCCGTCACCGTCGGCGTCGCGCTCTGTGCGCTCTCGTTTGCGGTTCACTCTGCGGCGGACGTGCTCGGTGCCGGCGAGGAGGTCCGTCCGTGGGAGCGGACGAACCCGAACGCCGTCTACTGTCACCTCCGTCAGCGGTGGCTCCGGGCGCGCTACCGCGTCCGCTACGACGGCGCACCCGAAGACCTCTTGCTCACCGTCGTTCTCGCCGCACCGACTGTCGTCCTCCTCGACGGTCCGGTCCGGTGGTTCGGTCTTCTCGTCGTCGGCATCGGCGCGGCGTACGCGCTGGTCAGAAAATGGCTGCCGCCGTACGTCGCTCGCCTCGTCGGGTAGTGGCGTCCCGGTAGTCTCGCAACCTATTTGTCCGCGGCGAGCGCCGACCGGGTATGTTCGTTCTCGTCAACCTGAAGGCCTACCCGTCCGATCCGGTCGCCATCGCCACCGCGGCACACGAGATCGCCGACGAGTCGGGCGTTCGAATCGCGGTCGCACCCCAGGCCGCCCACCTCGAACGGGTGGCCGAGACGGGCGTCGAGACGTGGGCCCAGCACATCTCCTCGGTGGAACACGGCAGTCACACCGGGAGCACGCTCGCCGAGGCGGTCGCGGACGCGGGCGCAGTCGGCACGCTCGTGAACCACTCCGAGCGCCGACTGCGCCTCGCCGATATCGATGGCGCGCTCGATGCGGCCGATCGCGCCGGGCTCGAAACCATCGTCTGCGCGAACAACCCCGACCAGATCGGCGCGGCGGCGGCGCTCGGTCCGGATGGGGTCGCAGTCGAACCACCCGCACTCATCGGCGGCGACGTCTCGGTGAGCCAAGCCGATCCCGAAATCGTGGAGGGAGCGGTCGAGGCCGCAACGGCAGTCGACGATTCCGTGGACGTGCTCTGTGGCGCAGGCATCTCCTCGGGCGAGGACCTCGCGGCTGCTGGCGATCTCGGCGCGTCCGGGGTCTTGCTCGCGAGCGGCGTGGCGAAAGCCGACGACCCACGAGCGGCGCTCGCGGACCTCGTCGAACCGCTCGCGTAGGGTCGGATGGTCGAAGCGGGAACGCGAACCGTGGTACGAAACCAGCACCATGATTGATTAGGGACGTGGACAGTGGTTGCGACATGGCAGCACACAACCTGTCCGATTACGGAACCACGCGTGAGGGCTTCTCGTGGGACGACATCTACGCCGAGGCCGACTGGGACGCGCCCGACGAGCTGAACGTCGGCCACGAAGTCTGTGATCGACACGCCGACGATACTGGTCGAACTGCACTCCAGTACGCCGGTACCGACGGCGAGCGTGAGACAGTGACGTTCGACGAACTCACGGAGCGCTCGAATCGGTTCGCGAACATGCTCGAAGAGCACGGGATCGAGCGGGGCGATCGGGTGTTTACCTACATGCCCCGAATCCCCGCTCACTACGTCGCGCTGATCGGCACCCTGAAACACGGGGCGGTGTTCGGCGGCGTCAACGAGCGCTTCGGTCCCGATGGCATCGCATACCGACTCGACGACTGCGACGCGACCGCCGTGTTGACGACCGCGGCCAACCGCGAAACCGTCGAACGCGCGCTGGAGGACGCGCCATCCGTGGCGACGGTCATCACGGTCGAGCGGGACGGCGGTGCTGGCGGGACCGAGGCGCTCGCGGACGGCGACGTGCGGTACGCCGACGCAATGGCCGACGCGAGCGCCGAGTACGAGGCCGCCCGGACGAACGGCGAGGACGACGCGCTGCTCTACTACACCAGCGGCACAACGGGTCCCGCGAAGGGCGTCCGCCACAAACACCGGTGGGTCGCAGGGGTCGCGGCCACCCAGCGATTCGCGGTCGATCTCACTGAGGACGACCTGTACTGGTCGACCGCCGATCTCGGCTGGCTGACCGGACCGATCAACGTCCTCGGGGCGTGGTTCTGGGGGACGAGTCAGTTCACCTACGAGGGTGAGTTCGACCCCGAGGCGTGGGCCACTCTCCTCGACGAGTTCCCGATCTCCGTTCTCTTCTCGGTTCCGACGGCCTACCGGATGCTCCGGACGAACGAGACCGTGCTCGACGGCGTGGATCTCGACCTGCGCCACGCGCTCTCGATCGGCGAACCCCTCTCGGCTGGCGTGGTCGAGTGGGCCGAGGACGCCCTCGACGTCACGATCCTCGACACCTACGGCCAGACCGAGACCGGCAACATGGTCATCAACAACTACCCGACGATGGAGCTCCGGCCGGGAAGCATGGGCAAACCCCTGCCGGGCGTCGAGTCGGCCATCGTCGATCCCGAGACCGGCGAGGTGCTTTCACCTGGTGAAACCGGCGAGATCGCCCACCGCGGCGAATTTCCGTGCTTCTTCGCGGGCTACTGGGAGAACCCCGAAAAGACCGACGCGTGTTTCGTCAACGGGTCGGACGGCGAGTGGTATCTCTCGGGCGACCTCGCGCACATGGACGAGGACGGCTACTTCTGGTTCGAGGGACGGGCCGACGACGTGATTCTCTCCTCCGGCTATCGGATCGGTCCCTTCGAGGTCGAATCCTCGCTCGGCGAACATCCCGCCGTGGCGGAGGCTGCGGTCGTCCCGAAACCACATCAGGAGCGTGGCAACATCGTCAAGGCGTACGTCGTACTTACCGACGGCCACGACGCCAGCGACGAACTCGCTGAGGAGATCAAGACCCACGTCCGCGAGGAACTTTCGGCTCACGAATACCCGCGGGAAGTGGAGTTTGTCGACGATCTCCCGAAGACCGTTACCGGAAAGATCCGCCGGACCGAGCTCCGCGACCGAACCGCCGACCCGACGGCGGGTGACTGACCGACGCTCACCGTCGGGGAGAAACGACTTGTAGCTTCGGCTCCCACGGGCGGGCATGATATCGCTTGACGAGGCGGTGACGGCGCGCCTCGAGTCCCATGGTGCGCGCTTCGAAGTCCTGGTCGATCCCGACGCCGCGCTCACGATCAAACGCGGCGAGTTCGAGGGCGATCTGGAGGACGTGATCGCCGCCGAAGACGTCTTCGAGAACGCCTCGCGCGGGGATCGACCCGCTGAATCCGACGTCGAGGAGGTGTTCGGGACGACCGAACCCCTGGAGATCATTCCCGAGGTGATCCAGGAAGGCGAGATCCAGATCACCGCCGAACAGCGCCGCGAGATGCAAGAACAGAAGCGCAGACAGCTCATCAACACCATCGCGCGCAACGCCATCAACCCCCAGATGGACGGCGCACCTCATCCGCCGGATCGGATCGAGTCCGCACTGGAGGAGACCGACTTCCGGATCGATCCGATGGAACCCGTCGAAAGTCAGATCGACGAGGCACTCGATGCGCTTCGGCCGGTGATCCCGATCCGGTTCGAGGAGGTCACGATGGCCGCCCAGATCCCCGCCGAACACGCCGGTAGCGCCCAGGCCCAAATCCGACAGTTCGGTGATCTCGTTCGCGAGGAGTGGCAGAACGATGGCTCGTGGATCGGTGTCGTAGAGTTCCCGGCGGGCCTCCAGAACGACTTCTACGAACTCGTCAGCGAACAATCCGGCGGCGAGGGCGAGACGAAGAAAGTCAGAGACGAAGAGGACATCCGGACGCGATAACCCGACGAACTGCTTTCGTTGCGAGCGTGTCGTCGATATCAGCTCGCGGTTTTCGAAGTGTCGATGTGCAGGTACAGAGCGTGTGTTGGACAGTCCGCCGTAACGTTGCTACGACGCGTCTGCTGTCCATCGCGTGGCAACCCTGTTCGCCGCCCAGCCACCGACTCGACCACACAGCGATCCGAAAACGGGGGCAAGACACAGTACTACAGCACTAGCCCCGACGAAAAACACCAGTTCTGACGGTGTTGGCCATGCCACGACACCAGTCCCAATGGCGGTACCAGCAGCTGCTACCGGCGTGAATATTCCGACGACTCCAGCGAGAAGACCGGCACGGAGTCCGGCGGCATCCGGCTCTGCCGATCGTGTTGCGGCAATGAGCCCCGCGATGAACGCACCGAAGATCATGATACCGCCCGCGAAATCCGTCTCGGAGTTCGGAAGCCAGTTCACGACGACAGCGAGGGGCAGCGAAGCGAGTGCGCCGATCAGCGCGAACCGCCATGCCGGTGGGATCGTGCGGGTGTGGACAGATGACGGTGACATTCGTGTTCCGTAGTTGATCGAGATCCGACATATAACTGTCGACGGCCGTCCGTAGAAGCGGATCCGCCGCTTGCTGAACGCGGAACAGAGCGCCTCGAAACGGAGGCCGGGATTGAAGACGATCGACCGCGTAGTAGTGGCCGATCGACGCGATAGCGCGTCGAGCCACCACATGAAGGCCATCATCGCAAAACGGGTCGATGCGGGCACCGCTGATACGGGGGAGATCACCGACCTCGCGCGAGCGGCCGACTACGAGGTCGTCGGGACGATCACCCAGACGAGGACCGAGGACGCCGGGCTCCACTTCGGCGAAGGGAAAGTCGACGAGCTCGCGGCGCTCGTCGCCGAGACCGGCGCGGAGACCGTGATCTTCGACAACCGGCTCGGGCCGTACCAAACCTACAATCTGGGTGGGCGACTCCCCGACGACACCACGGTGATCGATCGATTCCGACTCATCCTCGAGATCTTCGGCCAGCGGGCGCGCACCCGAAAGGCCCAGCTCCAGGTCGAGCTCGCGGAGCTTCGATACGAACTTCCGCGCGCAGAGGCGAAGACCAGTCTCGCCAAACGCGACGAGCGCCCGGGGTTCATGGGGCTCGGCGAATACGACGAGTCGCGCGAACAAGACATCAAGGCCCAGATCAGCGCGATCCGCGAGGAGCTCGACGGGATCGAGGAGACCGAACAGCACCGGCGAGAGCAGCGTCGGGAGTCGGGGTTCGATCTCGTGGCGCTCGCGGGCTACACCAACGCCGGAAAGTCGACGCTACTCCGACAGGTCGCCGCCGACGTCGAAGTCGACGAGAACGAGGACCTCCATCCGGATCTCGAACCCACCGCCGAATCGGAGGACCGCCTGTTCACGACGCTCGGAACCACGACACGCCGGGCGGCAATGGACAGACCCGTTCTGGTGACCGACACGGTGGGGTTCATCGCGGACCTGCCCCACTGGCTGGTCGAGTCGTTCAAGTCCACGCTGGATTCGGTGTATCGTGCGGATCTCGTGCTCCTCGTGGTGGACGCAAGCGAGTCGGTCGAGTCGATGCGCGAAAAGCTCGTCACCGCCCACGACACGCTCTACGAGCGCAACGAAGCCCCGATCGTCACGGTGTTGAACAAGACGGATCTCGTGAGCCCCGAAGAACTCGCCGAAAAGCGCGAGGCGCTGTCGTCGCTCGCGCCGAACCCCATCACTGTGAGCGCCGCCGAGGCCGACGGGATCGACGACCTCCTCGAACGGATCGAGCGCGATCTCCCGGATTACGAGCGCGAGCGTCTCGTGCTCCCGATGACCGACGAGACGATGAGCCTCGTCTCGTGGATTCACGACCACGCCCGGGTCGAGGACGTCTCCTACGGCGATCAGGCTACTGTCGCGTTCGAGGCCCGCCCCGCCGTGATCGAGCGCGCTCGCGACAAGGCGAGCGATCTCCCGCTCCCGGAGTCGGCCTGACCCGCTGTGGACGTGGGGCGGAGCGCCCCGACGGACGACGACCACAGGCGATCGTCCATCTGGCACCGAAATATTTGTACAAAACGTTTATGCTGTTTTGCCACGAATGATATGAGAGTGCGTGACATGAGCGAGGACGGCCGTTCCGTGGCGGGGATCGATCCGGACGAGATTCAGCGGTGTCGGGTGCATGGATTGTTGTTCGATCAGTCGATCACCGACACGTGCCCGCTGTGTGAGTACGAGCGCACGGACCGAGTCGCGAAGTCGCGTCACAACGGATACAGGTCCGGATAGCGGCGACCGACGCGGATCGGCGGGAGTGGCCGACGGCTACGACTACTCTTCGACCGTCGTCTCAGGGGACGGCCGAGAACGACGACTTGCTTTTGCAGGGCAGTCGCTGAACAGGGCAGCGATACGTCGGTACTCACAATGACCGACGCGGCTGCCGACGATTCCAGTGACGTCTCGACCGAACTCGATCGCGACATCGGTCTCCTCGGCGCGCTCGCGATCGGGATCGGGACGATGATCGCCGCCGGTATCTTCGTGCTCTCGGGGCTCGCGGTCTCGAACGTCGGTACGGTAGCGATCGTCTCGTTCGTCATCGCGGCGCTGATCGCCGCGCTCACCGCGGCAGCGTACGCCGAGTTCTCCTCGGTCTACTTCGAGAGCGGCGGCGGATACATGTACGTCAGTGAGACGTTCGACGCCGACTGGACGTACATCATGGGCTGGACGATGATCGTGGGCTATCCCGCGAGTGCAGCCTTCTATCTCGCGAGCTTCTCCGATTGGTTCTACCGGTTCATCTACCCGCTGATGGGGATCCCACAGTCGGTGCCCTTCTGGATACCGGGGATCGCAGTGCTCGGCCTGCTGGTCTACATCAACAGCCAGGGCAGCGAGGAGTCGAGCCAGTTCCAGATCGCCGTCACCGCGGCGAAGATCGCGCTCCTGATCCTGTTTCTCTACGGCGGGTTGCAGGCGTTCAGCGCGGACGTGGTGGTGAACTCCTTCTACGAGAACATCGGGAGCTTCGTCGAGATCGCCTCGACGGGTGCGTTGGTGTTCATCACCTTCATCGGGTTCTCGGCGATCGCCACGAACGCCGACGAGATCAAAGACCCCGGCAACACGATCCCCAAGGCCATCTACATCTCGATGGGGTTCGTGACGTTCCTCTACGCGCTCGTGGTGTTGGTGATCGTGATCGGGGTCAACGACCAGCAGTTCCTCACCTTCCTCACGGGGAACGTGAACCTCGGTGATCTCTCCCCGACGCAGTACGTCGCCGCAAACGGTGAGGTCTCGATGGCGTACGCCGCCCAGTACTACCTCGGGAACATCGGGTTCTACGTCATCATCGTCGGCGCGCTGTTCTCGATGCTCAGCGCAGCGAACGCGACAGTGCTTGCGGGGTCGCGAGTCAAGCTCGCGCTGGCACGTCGTAACCACCTCCCGGAACAGTTCGAAGAGCTCCACCCCGAACACGGGACGCCGTACAACTCCGTCCTGCTCACCGGCGGGTTCATCCTCACGTTCATCGTGATCTTCACCGTGCTGTTCGGCGAGATTCCCGGCGGCGCGGGAGAGAGTTTCGTCCACAGCCTGCTCGGGCTGCCACTCTTCGGTGTCCACCTCGGGCTGGAGAGCGTCACCGGTGTCGCCAACGTGCTGCTGTTGGGTGGGTTCGCTGTCGTCAACGTCGCCCTCATCGCGTCGCGCCGGAAATCTCCCGACCTCGATCGAGGATTCCAAGTTCCTTTCGTGCCCTACATTCCGGCGCTCGCGGCGATCTTGAACGTCCTGCTCATCCTGAGCTTGGGTCCCCAGACCATCGTCCTCGGACTCATCGCGGAGGCGATCGGGATCGCCTTCTGGTTTGCGTGGAAGGGCCGTGCTCCCTCGACCGAGGCAATCGAACGCGAGACCCCGACGGTGATCTCCCAGCAGACCCCGACCGATCACGACAAGCGGATCGTCGTACCGATCGCGAACCCCGAAAACGTCGACCAGCTCCTCCGGACGGCCGCCGACATCGCCGCCGATCGGGGCGCGGAGGTGCTGGCGATGAGCGTGGTCACGGTCCCGAGCCAGACACCGCTCTCGCGCGGCGAGGAGTACATCGACGACGAGCGCGAGATCCTCCGCCGCGTCGTCTCGGCCAGAGCCGACGGCGGCACGTCGAACGATCCGGAGGTGGCAGTCGACACCGAGGACAACGTGGGGCCCGACACCCAGAACGTTCACGATACGCTCGACGTTCACGACACCGAGGTGCCGATCAGCGCGACGATCCGCATCAGCCACCGCGTCGACACGGCCATCCTCAACACGGTCGAGCAGTACGACGCGGACGCCGTGCTCATGGGGTGGGGAGCGCGAGGATCGCGCCGCCGCGAGATCGTCTTCGGCAGCGTCGTCGACACGATCGCGACCGAGGCCGACTGTGACGTGCTGGTCGAACGGCTCGGTCCCGACGCGACCGGCACCGTCGACTCGGTGTTGCTGCCGACGGCCGGCGGCCCGCACACCGAACTCGCCGCGGAGATCGGTCGTGCGGTCTGCCGGGCGACGGGTGCGCGAGCCGAAGTGCTGAGCGTCACGGAGGGGAGCGGCGTGGACGAATCCGAGGCAGAGGAGCGGGTCACGGCGACCGCGGATCGCCTCCGCGAGGCCGGTGTCGACGTCGAAACCACGGTCGTCGACGGCGACGTCATCGAGCGGATCGTCGAGCGGTCGAGCGAACACGACTTGACTCTGGTCGGTTCGACCCGCCAGGGTGCGCTCCAGGAGTTCGTGTTCGGGGCGATCCCCGAGGAAGTCGCGCGCAAGGCCGAGGACACGGTGCTCGTGGCGAAACGAAACGTCGACCTGCCCTCACAGCTACTCCGCTCGATCCGGCGATGGCTGCCGTAAGCGCACCGAGACCGCTGCGGTAAATGACCCCTCCCTACTTCGCTCGGTCATAACTGACCTCACTCGTTGAGGAAGGGGCATCCACGCTGTGTTTTAGGTGATCCATCGCCGTCCCGGCCGCCTCCGCAGTCTGGTCGCTACGCAGCCGGGCGATTACCCATCGCCGAACGGGTTTGCGAAGTCGTTGCGGATGAAGTAGCGTACGAAGTTCCCCTGCGTCCGGTCCGCGGGATGGTCGGCGACCTGTTCGTAGCGCACGGTGCCATCGGTGTCGATCACGTACGTCGCGGCGATGCCCGTGAGACCGTGACTGGTCTGCTCGGTGCCGCTGTACTGGTCCGCGACCGACCCGTCGGGATCGGCGAGCAGCTGGATGTCGAGGTCGTACCGATCGCGCATCTCGGTCAGTTTGCCGACCGGATCGGTGACGACCGGCAGGATATCGACGTTGTCGTGGAACCAGAGGTCGTAGGCGACCTCGCTGAACGTCTGGAGCTGTTCGGCACAGAAGCTACACCAGTGGCCGCGGTTGACGAGCACGACCGTCGGTCCGTCGTCGAGCGTTTCGGAGAGGGTGACTTCCTCACCGGCGGTGCTATCGAGCGTGAAATCGGACGCTTGTGATCCGTCGAGGCTCACGATGCTACCAACGATCCGCCGACGGGTCATCCTGTCGCGGCTGTGTTTCCGGAGAGCATATCCGGGTCGTCACCATTGGCCATGGTTCGATCCCACGTGGGGTGCTCAACGGCACTGACACCGTTCGCGGCGAGCGAGCCAGCAGAGCGTCCAATCACCCCGTAGGTAACATCTCGCTGTCGTGGACGTCGAGACACTCGACACAACGCTGAGTGTCCTGTTTGGACCAGGACGACCACACGAGATCAGCCGTCGAAGAAGGTCTCGGGGCCGTGGTCGTCCTGCCAGGCGAACGCGAACAGGCGGCGGGTCGGCAGGCGTTCGAGCCGTCCGCCGTCGGCCCCACGACCCGTTTCCACGTCCCATTCGGTGCTGTCGGCCCGAACAGTATGGGGGTCGTCAGTTGGTTCGAACGCGTAGCCCGGATGTTCGAAGGCGTGGATGCTGTCGGGGGTTGCGAACACTACGACGTCGGTCTCGCCGACTGTCGTCTCGACCACGCCGTCCGCCTCGCGGACGCGCTCCAGCGGGAACCCGAGCACCTCGCCATCGCGCTCGACGCCCAGCACCACCGCTTTCGGCGCGAGATCCGTGCGATCCCACGTCCGCGTCGCCGCTCCGTCGTCGCGGTGGGCGTCGAGACCGAACCCCTCGCCCGCGAAGTACGCGTCGTACGGCTCGACGTCGTACCGGATCGTGGCCGGCGTGTCGTCGGCGCTCGCTGTCTCACTCTCCCCACCGGGCGGCTGGAGCACCACGCCGTCGGGATACTCGGCGGCGAACCGTTCGTAGGAGTGGGTTCCGGCCAGGAGCACCGCGAGCGATCGGCCCTCGAACGCACCCGCGAGACACTCGCCGGTCGACTGCTTCCACTCGGCGTCGGTCTCGCGGTCGTACATCACGAGGTCGTCGTCGGCGAGCTTGCCCGAGACGCCGAACGTCAGCGCTCGCCCGTCGACGACGGCATCGTAGACGATCGCGCTGGCACAGAGCGGACACCACGTGACCGCGATCGGCCGATCGCCGGTCGCGTCGTTCACGATCTCGTGGTAGTGCAACACCCGGATCGGGTACGCCCGCGGCCGGACGGATGCGGCGTCGGGTTCGACTACGATCACCAGATCGTCGGGGTCGCCGAAGTAGTCGGCACCGAACGCTGGATCGTCGATGCTGGGGATCGCGTCCTTCGGGACGACCTGACGGACGTTCATGGACGGATCGTCGTGGCGGACGGCCTTGTACTGACGGCTGCGGACGTGGGTGGTGACGGACAGTCGTTCGTGTCGCCCGTCACCGAACGGACGGCAGCGTCGACGTAAATACTCCCAACACGAGTTGGGAGAACGCTTAGGCAGCGACGACGACTGTCTGTGATACGATTTCACATGGCATCCAACCTCGGCGTCGACGTCGGTGGCACCTTCACCGACGTCATCGTGTTCGACGAAGACACCCACGAGCTCACGATCGACAAGGTGCTGTCGACGCCGGCGAATCCCTCGGAGGGCGTGCTCGCCGGCGTGGAGGAGGCGACCGGGAAGGCCGGCGCGTCGGTGGCCGATCTGGAGCTGCTCTTTCACGGAACGACGGTCGTAACGAACATGCTGCTCGAAGAGACCGGCTCGCGCGTCGGCCTCATCACCTCGGCAGGCCACGAGGACATACTCCATCTCGCACGAGCGTGGACGCCTGGTCCGCTGTACGGCTGGATGGACATGGAGAAACCCGATCCGCTCGCCGACCTCGTGGACACGCGCGGTATCGCGGGGACGATCAGCTCGCCCGAGGGGGAGGTGACCGAGCCGCTCGACGAGGCCGCCGTCCGCGAGACGGTGCGCGACCTCGCCGACTCGGGAATCGAATCGCTGACCGTCGCGCTGCTCAACTCGTATCTCAACCCGGCACACGAGGAACGCGTTCGGGAGATCGTGGCGGAGGAAGCCCCGGGGCTGCCGGTATCGATCTCGGCGGAGATCGTTCCCGAGTACGGCGAGTACGAGCGGACGCTGACGACGGTCATCAACGACTACGCCCGCCCGCACGTCATCGACTACCTCGACGAACTCGACGCCTCGCTCGAAAGTGCTGGCTCGACGGCGACGATGAACGTCGTCCGCTCGGACGGTGGACTGATGAGCTCCGCGGCGGCGAAGAACCATCCCGTCGAGCTCGCGCTCTCGGGCCCGAGCGGCGGCGTGGTCGGTGCGGCGACCATCGCGGAGAAGAAGGGGGTTCCCGACGTGCTGACGCTCGACATGGGCGGCACCTCGACGGACGTCTCACTCGTCGAGGACTACACGGCCGAGACGACCCGTCAGACGAAGGTCGGCTACCGCGAGTTCAAGTCCCGGGCCGTCGACGTGAACACCGTCGGAGCCGGCGGCGGGTCGATCGCCCGCATCCAGCTCAGCGGCTCGCTCCAGGTCGGCCCGGAGAGCTCCGGTGCGGACCCCGGCCCGGCCTGCTACGGCCAGGGCGGCGCGGAGCCGACGGTGACCGACGCCAACGTCGTCCTCGGGCGCATCCCGCCGATGGTGCAGCTCGGCGGGACGATGGACCTCGACCGCGAGGCCGCCCACGAGGTCATCGAGGAGATCGCGGACGAACGCGGGAGTTCGGTCGAGGAGGCCGCACAGGCCATCCTCGACATCGTGAACGAGAACATGCACAGCGCGCTCCGGGTCGTCTCGGTCGAGCGCGGCTACGACCCCCGCGAGTTCGGTCTCGTCGCCTTCGGCGGTGCCGGCCCGATGCACGCCAACGCGCTCGCCGACGTGATGGGTGCCTATCCACTGATCGTCCCGCCGGGACCGGGCGTGATGAGCGCCTTCGGCTTCCTCACGAGCGACGTCCAGAACGAGTTCTCCGAGACCTACCTCGAAACCGACCGCGACGTCGACGGCGACGACGTCCACGCCGAACTGCTGGCGCTGCGCGAGGAGGCGACCGACTGGCTCGACTCGGAGGGCGTCGACCAGGCCGACCACGCCTTCGAGTACTACGCCGACTGCCGGTACTTCCGCCAGGACATCCAGATGTCGAGCCCCATCGATCTCGACAACCTCCGGAGCGAGACGGGCCTCGCCGAGATCAAGGCCGATTTCGAGGCACGCCACGACAGACGGTTCGGCTTCTCGCTCGACGCACCGCTCGAAATCGCCAACCTCCGCGTCATCGGAAAGGGCACCGTCGAGGGCGTCACCATCGAGGAACACGATCTGACCGAGGAGGTCCCGAGCGCGGCAAAGATCGACACCGACGAGGTCTACTTCGACGGCGAGCACCACGAGACCGGGATCTACGACCGGGCGGAGCTGTTGCCGGGTAACGAGCTCGACGGCCCGGCGATCGTGGTCGCGGACGACGCGACCATCGTGGTGCAGCCCGATCACGTCGCAACCGTCGACCGCTACGCCAACGTCGAGATCAACCGGGGTGACGGCGCATGAGCACCCAAACGCCCGACTTCGTCGGCGAGCACGACATCGACGCGACGACGCTCGACATCGTCGAGAGCACCCTCGAAAACACGCGCCACGAGATGGACCGCGTGCTGGAGACGACGGCGATCAGCCCGGTCATCCGCGAGCAGTCCGACCAGTTCCCGCTCATCGCCGACCCGGAGGGCCGGATGGTGATGGGCCAGTTCGGCTCCGCCATCGAGACCATCATCGACAACGCCAGCTTCGGCTGGGAGGACCTAGAGGACGGCGACGTCGTCGCCACCAACGACCCCTACATGTGCGCCGGCGCGATGTCACACACCCCCGACATGCTCCTCCTGCGCCCCATCTTCTACGAGGGCGAGCGCGTCGGCTTCGCCAGTCAGTGGGGCAATCTGATGGACGTCGGCGGCAAGACCCCCGGCAGCATGCCCGTCGAGGCGACCACCATCTTCGAGGAGGGAATGCGCCTCCCGCCGGTCAAACTCTACAAGGGGGGCGAACTCGACGAGGACCTCCTCGAAACCTTCGCCCACAACACCCGTCTCCCGGATCACGCCGAGGCCGACATCAAGGCGCTCGCGGCGGGGACCGCGGCCGCGGAGGAGCGCGTCCAGGAGCTCTGCGAGCGCTTCGGACCCGAGACCTATCTGGAGGGCTGTGACGCGGTGCTCGATCGAACCCGTGACGGGATGATCGATCTCATCCGGGAGTTCGTGCCCGAGGGCGAGCGCTACACCTTCGAGGACCGCGTCGACGACGACGGGATGGGCAACGGCCCGATCAAGCTCCACCTCGAAATCTACCGCGAGGGCGATACCGTGTACCTCGACTGGGAGGGCACCGACGACCAGGTTCCGGGGACAGTGAACTTCCTCCTGAACGAGAAGATGTTCAAGATGTTCACCGGAGTGTTCCTCATCATGGCGTTTGACCCGCTCCTGACGTTCAACGACGGGTACTACGACCTCTTCGAGGTCACCCTTCCCGAAGGAACGGTCGTCCAGCCGGAGTTCCCGGCGGCGCTCGGCAACCGGCTGCCGCTGATGGCGCGGCAGTTCGACGTGCTCCAGGCCACCTTCTCGAAGCTCATCGACGGCTTCTCGGTCGCCGGCAGCTACGGCACCTCTCCCAACTTCGTCTACGCCGGCGTCGACGCCGAGGGCAACCAGTTCCAGATGCTCGAAATTCTCTACGGCGGGATTCCCGCGAGACCGGGCGGCGACGGGCTCGACGGCCACTCGTGGTGGCCGCTGTTCCGAACGGTGCCCGCCGAGTACCAGGAGGCGTACTACCCGCTGACCGTCGACGAGTACAGCACCCGCGCGGACACCGGCGGGGCGGGTCGCCACCGCGGCGGTCACGGCATCTCGAAGGTCTACACCTTCGAGGAGGACGGCGCGATCACGTTCCAGGACGACCGCGCCCACACCTACCCGTGGGGCGTCGACGGCGGGACCTACGGCGGGACGAGCGAGAAGAGGCTCGTCCGCACCGACGGCACCGAGCTGGAGCTCCCCTCGAAGGCCGAGAACGTGCCCGTCGAGCCTGGCGACAAGCTCGTCTTCAGCACCGCCGGCGGTGGCGGCCTCGGCGATCCGTTAGAACGCGACCCCGAGCTCGTCGCACAGGAGGTTCGACGCGGCCTCGTCACCGAGGAGGCTGCCCGCGAGGAGTACGGCGTGGTTCTCGACGAGGACGGCAGCGTCGATCCGACGGCCACCGAAGGCCGGCGCGAGAACATCCGCGAGAACCGCGACGAGCTCGCAGCGTTCGACTACGGGCCGCTGCCGGACGACGACGAGCTCGAAGCACGGATCGCCGAGGAACGCCGAGAGTTCGACCAGCGCGACGGCTGAGTCGGCGCAGTCGCCCTGATACACCAAATATGACAGATACAGACTGGATCGAAGATACCGAACAGTTGTACGCAGACCGCGATTTCGGCGGCACGGTCGGCATCGGCGAGCGACCCGCGCTGCTCGTCATCGACCTCATCAACGCCTTCACCGATCCCGACACCGACCTCGGATCGGACGTCGAGTCGGTGCTCGCCCGGACCGAAGGGTTGCTGGACGCGTTCCGCGAGCACGACCTGCCCCGGTACTTCACCACCGTCGCCTACGAGGAGTCGTACGGCGACGCCGGGCAGTTCATCGAGAAAGTGCCCGCGCTCCGCGAGCTCGAACGCGGGACCGACGCGGTCGCGGTCGACGACCGGATCGCCCCGGTCGGCGACGAACGGGTGATCCTCAAGAAGTACGCGAGCGCGTTCTTCGGGACCGATCTCGAAACCGAACTCACCACCCACCGCGTCGACACGCTGGTGCTCGCGGGCGTGACGACCAGTGGGTGTGTTCGCGCGACCGCCGTCGACAGCCTCCAGCACGGCTACCGCACCATCGTCCCCGCCGACGCCGTCGGGGACCGCGCCGAGGGCCCGCACGAAGCCAACCTCTTCGACATCGACGCGAAGTACGGGGATGTCGTCACGACCGAGAGGGTTCTGGAGTCGATCGAGGAAAACCAGAGGAGCACACCATGACCGCACGCGAACGCCAGGGACCGCTCGACGGGCTGCGGGTCATCGACATGTCGGGGATGATCAGCGGTGCCTTCGCGACGACGATGCTGGGGGATTTCGGTGCCGACGTGGTGATGATCGAGCATCCCGAGACCGGCGATCCGATCCGCGAGTGGCCACAGAAGACCGAGGACGGGGTTTCGCTGTCCTGGAAGTCCCTCGGCCGGAACAAGCGGTGTGTCACGCTCGATCTCGGCTCCGAGCGCGGCCGCGACATCGCCCTCGCCCTCATCGCGGACGCCGACGCCGTCTACGAGAACTTCCGTCCCGGGACGATGGAGCGGTGGGGGCTCGGCCCCGACGACGTCCACGAGGTCAACGAGGAAGCGATCATGGTCCGGCTCTCGGGCTACGGTCAGACCGGCCCGAAATCCCAGAAGCCGGGCTTCGGCACCATCGCCGAGGGGGTCTCGGGCTGGGCGCACGCCAACGGGTTCCCCGACCGCGAGCCGCTGCTCCCGCCGGTCAGCCTCGCGGACATCCAGGCCGCCCAGTTCGCGCTCCAGGCGACGCTGATGGCGATCTTCGAGCGCGACCTCGGGCGCGGCGGCAGCGGTGAGGGCCAGGTCATCGACGTCTCGCTGACCGAGCCGCTGTGGCGGATCTTCTTCGGGGAGGTCGAGGCCTACGATCGGATGGGCCACGTCCGCGAACGCACCGGGAACCAGCACCCCAACACCGCCCCACGGAACATCTACGAGACAGCAGACGGCTACCTGACGATGTCGGCCTCGAACCAGAAGATCTTCGAGCGGGTCGCCGAGACGATCGACAAGGAGTGGCTGATCGACGACGAGCGCTTCGCGGACAACGCCACCCGCGTCGCGAACAGCGAACCGCTCAACGCCGAAATCGAGGAGTGGACGAGAGAGCGAACCACCGACGAGGCCATCGAAACCCTCGAAGCCAACGACGCCATCGTCGGGCCGGTCTACGATATGCACGATATCTTCGAAGACGAGCAGTTCGACGCACGCGACGACATCATCGAGGTCGACGATCCCGACGTCGGCGCGATCAAGACGTTCGGCCTCGTCCCGAAGTTCTCGCGCACGCCCGGCGAGGTCGAGTTCCTCGGCCCGCGCCACGGCGAGCACAACCGCGAGGTCTACTACGGTGAGCTCGGACTCTCGGAGGCGGAGCTGGCCGAACTCCAGGACGAGGGAATCATCTGAATGCACCTGACCGACGTCACGCTCCGCGAGGGCGACCAGATACCCGGGCGGGAGTTCACCGCCGAAGCAAAGATCGAGTGTGCCCGAGCGCTCGACGATCTCGGGGTGCCGTTCGTCCAGCCCGGCTTCCCCGCGACCGGCGAGAAGGATCGAGAAGTCATCGGCGAACTCGCGGGGACGACCGACGCCGATGTCGTCGCACTCGCGCGCGCCCTCGAAGGCGACATCGACGCCGCCCTAGAGAGCGACGCCGACGTGATCGAGACGTTTGTCTCGGCTTCCGATCGCCACCTCGAACACCTGCTCGGGGTATCGAGGGGGGAGATGCTGTCGATGCTCGGCGAGGCCGTCGACTACGTCCACGATCACGGCGTCACCGCCCACGTCACGCTCGCCGACGCGTTCCGGACCGACCGCGACCACCTCGTCGAGATCGTCGAGACGGTGCCGGACGTGGCGTTCGTCTCACTGGCCGACACCGTTGGCGCGCGCACCCCCGAAACCGTCGAGGAGTGTCTCGACGGGCTCGCCAGCCACGTCGCGGTCGATCGGCTTGGCGTCCACTTCCACGACGACATGGGGTGTGCAACGGCCAACGCGCTCGCGGCCTACCGCGCGGGCGTCGGGAAGGCGGACGTCAGCGTCGGGGGGCTCGGCGAGCGCGCGGGCAACACCGCGCTCGAAGAGCTCGCGGTCGCCTGTGCCGTCGACCACGACGACGACCTCGGCCTCGCGGCCGACGCGCTCGTCCCGACCTGTCGCAGCGTCCTCGACACGCTCGGGGAGCCCTACGGCGATCGCAAGGCGGTCCTCGGCACGGCGATCGCCGAACACGAGTCGGGTATCCACACCGCGGCGATGCTCTCGAACCCCGCGACGCTCGAACCGTTCGACCCCGGGCGCTTCGGTGGGGAGCGACGCCTCGTGTTCGGGAAGCCGACCGGCGAGGGTGGCGCACGCCGGCTCCTCGAACGAGCGGGTATCGACCCCGACAGCAAGACCGTCGCTGCCTACCTCGACGCCCTGGCTGCGGCGGGCCCGCTCGATCTCGACGCGGCGCTCGCACTCGCCAAAGAGGAGTTCGGTTCGTAGCGTGGCCGGAATCCCATTTCGCACGAAACCTTATCCGTCGTTCCTGTAATACGGGACCACGGATCAGGGGAAGTATGTTCGAGGCAGAACTCCATCTCCAACAACACAAACCGTGCGTCGTCTCCCAGCTCGCGAGGGAGTTCGACACGGCGATCGAGATCGCGATCGAGGAACTCCACGACGAGTTGGTGACGTTCGTCATCGAACTCGACGAGCGGCTGACGGGCGTGCTGGATCGGCTGACCGACTCCGCTCAGGTGCACCACGTCGAGGGGCTCGGCGACGGCAACTTCCTCGTCACCAAGACCTCCTGTGGCGCGTACTCGGCCATCGAGCGGAACCACGGCATCCTCCGCCGACCCAACGTCGTCGACGCCAACTCCCGAGTGTACACCGTCCTCTTCTTCCGCCGCGAGGATCTACGCGCCATGATCGAGGCGTTTCGAGAGATCGGTACCGTGACCCTCGGGAAGGTCGCGCCGTTCGAGGACGGCGGCGTCCAGCTCACCGCTCGACAGCACGAGGTCATCGAGCACGCGCTCGCCGCGGGCTACTTCGAGTGGCCACGCGACGTCACGAGCGACGAACTCGCCGCCGAACTCGATATCAGTCGCGCCACGCTCCTCGAACACCTCCGCAAGGCCGAGTCGAAACTCCTCACCGACGCCCTCGATTCGATGCCGAACGAACCGGAGCAGTCGACCCGCTCGGAGCCCGAACTGCCACCAAAATAACTGTCGTTCAACATTTCGGCTTCCGCGTGGCTCGCGCTGTTTCCACGCACATTCGCACGGGGTGAATCATCAAAACTCCGAATCTCAGGTGCCAGGCCAGGGATGAGAAATGGAGGAAAGATGTACGATCTTGCCCCCGATCGGAGCGGTCGAGAGGGGATGGCGCAGATAGCGGTCGGTGGTCGCTAACCTACGCCCGCGCGGGCCGATAATGTGGCGAACACCGTCCTCTTGACGCAGACCCGCCACGCCCAGAGTACTGTGGTGAAAGCACGCCGCGAACTCGTGAGGCTGGCCCCGTCGAGCGACACGAACGGTGGGTAGTACCAACCAACGAGGTTTCAGATCCAGGATCGACGACGTCTCAACGCTCCCAGTGGACGTCTTCTCGGACGACTTCCGCAGGGTTGCCGGCGACGAGCGTTTTCGGTGGCACGTCGTCGAGTACCGCACTATTGCTTGCGACCACCGCGCCGTCGCCGATAGTCACGCCCCGTGAGACCGTCGTATGGTGGCCGATCCACACGTCGTCGCCGATCTCGACCGGACCGGTCTTCGGTCGCTTCTCGCCGTCGATCCAGACGTCTTGCATGCCGTTGTTGTCGAGGATCTCGACTGCCCAGCCGATACCACAGCCGTCGCCGATCGTGATCGCGTCCCGGCAGTAGAGTCGTGCTTGGCCGCTCAGGTGAGACTGGCCGATCGAGAACTCTCCTTGGATATTCAATAAGGACCCGGGACCGATGCGCGCGGCGCTCTCGGTCGTCGTCCGAACCGTGCCCTCGGCAGTGACGAATAGTCGGGAACCACCAAGCGTCCGATGGACCACGTGAGGCGCCGACGGTCCGAGCAGGAACAACGCCGGGATGTCGATCGTCGCATCGCGAGCGATCGAGACGCTCGTCCGTTTGTCGAAGACGAACGCGATCGGCCGGCCTGTATGCCGAAGCGAATAGTAGACGCTTCTCACACCGCCACGGACCCCGATCTCTCGAATAGAGCGACGCAGCCGCTTANCCTACGTGGATTCCGTGACTGGCCATCCACCCACGCGGCACTTCGAGGATATACTGTCCTCGGCCAGTGCGCTGGATGTTCTCGCCAGCGCACCGAGATTCATAAGCGAGTCTCTCCGTGAGACTCAATAAGTCATGCGGGAGTGCTTTTTCGATTTGCTACTGACTGCAGAGTGACTGTCCAATTCGACCTTGAAACCGGGATCCATCTTCTCTGGAGGATAGGCAGCAGCATAGAAAACGAGTCCCCGTTTCGGGGCAAGGTAGTTTCGCAGACGAGCGTTGTCGTTGCGTCGCCAGACGGCGGTATTGCACTCGATACCAGCATGCGTTGGTGTACCCGTGATCTCAATACTTCCCGACTCGTCTTCGACCGGGACCGAGATGCGATCGCCGATTGTCATCGGGTCTTCCTCGATAACGCGAGCGAGGGACGGATTGAACGCACCGCGCAAATATGGTCGGGCAGAAGTGTCAAGATATTTTCTGCTGGTCTCTTTCGGATTTTATGACACGAACATGTGAAATGTTTTCTCGTTCAATTCGTACCGAAATCCAACCACGATCCCGCTATTCGACTTCTTATTCATGTCCCATCCCATCAGCCTCGCCTCCGTTTCTCCCTTGGATATCTTATAACTGTACTGCCTTTCTCATCGAAACCGATAGCCACGTCCTCAAATTTGGATGACCGACAAAATCAGCGATCTGCTTGCCGATAGTCTTTGATATTTGTATAAGTTCAATCGTAGCGCAATCCATAATAAATCATCCCCCGTTTGTGGAGTGAACATGTGTCAGCGTTTTGTTCACAGTAGTCAGTTTTGTGTATTTTTATTCTTGTCGAGATTTGTGATTGATTAATCTGTATGATATTCTGGACTTGTGAATGAGTTTTGCAGTTTCACGGTATTATTGTGGATTCTTTCACAACACACTAGAGTCGAGGTACTATCATAGTGACAGAAAATTATGTGTATGAATGACAATTTATATGCCTAGATAATACTCTTATCTTGGTGGATGAACTATTGTATCTATGAATCCAGCTCTCGGGCATATCGAGTTCCTATCTCGGTCGGCCCTTCGTGTTGCTGTGTTGCGGTCCCTCCTCGATCAGCCTCACGACCGCGCCGAACTCCGCGAGGAGACGGGAGCCTCTTCCTCAACACTCGGACGTATCATTAGGGATTTCATCGAACGGGACTGGATAGTCCGCAACGGACACGCCTATGAAGTAACGCCGATGGGCGACCTCGTCGGGCGAGAATTTACTCGCCTCCTTGATTCCATGGAGACGGTCGAACACCTCCACGAAGCGATTACCTGGCTGCCAACCGAGGAGATGGATCTCGATCTTAGTGGGTTGCAGAACGCCTCCGTCATCGCAGCGACCGCCGGAAACCCGTTCCTGCCGGTTCTCGCGATGGCGGGCCGGATAGGTGGGGCGGATCATGTTCGAATGCTCGCTTCTGTGGTCGTGCCGCAGACGCTGGCCGCCATCCGCGATGGTGTAATCGAAGGAAGTCAGTCGTTCGAGGGGGTCGTCACGCCGAGCTTCCTCGATGCCCTTGGTACTGATACCACACTAGGAGGCCATTCTCAGGAGATCTTCGAGGCGGATCGAGCGGAGATCTATCGTTACGAGGGGGAGTTCCCATTCAACATGGCAGTTCTGGAAGATAGGGTCCTCATCATGGTTTCCGATGCTGAAAAAATGCCACGTGCGATGATCGAGACGAGAAACAAGGAGGTGCTCAGGTGGGCCGAATCGACCTATACATCCTACCGCGATCAGTCCGCTCCTCTCAAACCCGAACGACCGGTCAAGTAAGAGATCTCTGCGTTCCTTTCTTCCTCGCTCTTGTGAAGCACATTGTAGGTGGATCAAAGCACCTCTCGAAGGACGTGTCTCAACGCTTCTCGGCCAGGTTTACGGTAGATTTGCCTTCGTAGCTGAAACGCTCTCAGATAGTGCGTGAGCTTGTCCTTCGAAACGCCTCGATGAGGCGAGAGCCACGGTCGCACCAGCGACCCGTGGCTCTCGCAGGTATTCACGTGAGCTTCACCGTCGACGTACTTGTTGTCCGCATAGATGACCGACTCGCGGTGAAACCGCTCGTCGTCATCCAGCGAGGCGTATGCTCGGAATCCATCCGTGTAGACCGTCAGTGGTTCCTTCTCGCAGCCCGCGAGAAGGAGCCGAACCGTCGATTCGTCCGCCGATTTCGCCGGAACGACGTACCGCTTCCCACTCCCGCGATCAACGAGGGTGAACACCGGCGGCTTGTCACCTTCGTATGTTCCACGCCCGCGCGAGGAGAGACCTCGCGAGCGCGACGGCTCGTCGCGCTCGCGGCCCTTCAGTCCGGCAGAAACGTACAGTTCGTCGATCTCGACGGGACCAGACAGCTTGATCGAAGGCGCGTCGAGCGCATTGGTGAAGCGCTCGACACGCCGGTGGAGCGTCTTGGACGAGAGGTCGAGTTCAGCGATAAGTTGGCCGATACTGGTGTTGAACCGGACGAACGTATAGAACGCGAAGAACCACTCGTTGAGCGCGAAGATCGTGCGGGTCTTGTCGTTGAACATGCTGTCACAATCCTTACAGAGATACCGCTGAAAGGCTCTGTAGCTGCCGTATTTGATTACCGACGACGAACGGCAGCGCGGGCACTGGAGGCCATTGCGCCAGCGGACCTGCTGGAGCAGGTCCGCGGCGCTCATCTCCGAACTCAGTGCGGCGAATGGAAACATCCTACCGGGTGACACGGAAGCGTCACCCTGGCCCGCTACGCTTTCTCAGCTACAGCTGCTCCACCAACAATGTGCTACACATGAGCGATATTTCAATAACCCAAAATTCGTCTGCGGTGCGAGGTAGTCGGAACCAACGTTGTTAACGATATTGACGATGCGATGACTAACTTCGCCAACCATAGGCTGAAATTTCGTTCACTCAGTGAAAATTGTTTCAGATAGCGACTATCAACCATTATGTGGGAAAATGAGTGGTGAATGACTATACATATATTTCGAAGCATAGTTTGTGCATGGATATCAGGAAACAAATCGGAGGTGACGAAGCTGCGTCTATTCAAGTAAAGAACACTAATGAGGGTCACCTCCGTTCTCTGTCAACTTCAGCAGTATTAGTACCACGTACCGCTGAGCAAGAGCCCGTCGTAAGTGTAATTCTCCCGACTCTTAATGAAGAGGAAGGCATCGGAGAGTGCATTCAGCGAATTATTGCTACACTGAATGAACTCGACATCACCGGCGAGATCATCGTTAGTGACAGCTCAACTGACCAGACCCCGGTTGTTGCCGCAGAAATGGGGGCGTTTGTCGTTACGCCGGATCAAGTAGGCTATGGATACGCCTATCGATATGCCTTCGAATACGCTCGGGGCGAGTACGTCGTCATGGGGGATGCAGACATGACATACGATTTTGAAGAGCTGCCGAAACTCCTCGAACTAGTAACCCGCGGTGAAGCTGATATGGTAATGGGCAGCCGATTGCAGGGTACGATACTGCCCGGTTCCATGCCTGCATTGCACAGATATATCGGGAATCCACTGCTGACGATGCTCCTGAATCTGTTTTACGGAGTGGGTGTGAACGATGCGCACAGCGGGTTTCGGGTGTTTCGCAGGGAAGTGCTCGATACGCTTTCACTCAAAACGGACGGAATGGAGTTTGCCAGCGAAATGGTAATGGCTGCGGGAGCAAACGACCTTCGGATTGCAGAAGTACCAATTACCTACCACAAACGGTTGGGCGAGGCGACCCTTAGTAGCTTTCCGGACGGCTGGAGACACGTCAAGTTCATTATGACGAACGCACCCGGAAAGCTGTTTTCCGTGCCTGCATTCGGGCTGATGCTCGCCGGGATCTTTGCTATGGTGGCATCGGTTCTCGGGCCTGTAGTCGGAGTGAGCAGGTTTGGGACAGCCACGTTACTCGTTGGCAGCCTCTTGACGATTGCTGGGTTCCAGATTGGAAGCCTCGCAGCGTTCAGCTCAATCGTTTCCCAACCAGTCAGGCCCTCAAAAGGACTTGTGACGAGCTGGATCAAACGCGACTTTCACCTCGAATCCGCTCTCGCAACTGGTGGCTTGTTGATCGCCATGGGTGGGATGTATGTCGCGTATGCTGTCACTGAGTGGGTCGTGAACGGCGCTGTACAGCGTCAGCTCATCGCCTTCGATGTATTCGCAGTCACTGCGATAGTCATCGGCTTGTTTACAGTTTTCAATTCGCTCTTCATAGAGTTATCCAATCAATCACGAACCTCCGGTTCAGGATCGATCGTCCAAAAGGAGCCTCGCACCGAGGACGAATTGCTCGAAAACGAAGGGTACGTCGCATGAAATCCATCAACGATCACGAAATCAATTCAAAGGAAAGGCAAGAGAGTTGGGCCAAGTCAAACGAGTCGAATCAGGACCGGCAGGTCTCTCTTCCGCTATCTAAGAACGAGACCAACGACCAACCGCACGTCATCGTTACCGGTGGGGCAGGATTTGTTGGAAGCCATCTCATCGATGCGCTTCTTAACGATGGGTATCGTGTTACCTCGCTCGATAACATGGCGACCGGCCGTCATGAAAACCTCGCACATATCGAGTCGTCACGGTTCGAAAGCTTACAGCATGATGTCACGGAACCGTTCCCCGATTTCGACCGCGTAGACCAGATCTATCACTTCGCCTCTCACGCAAGTCCGGCTGACTTCGAATCACACGCGGTCGAAATCGCGCTCACAAACAGTTTGGGTACACACCACGGACTACAGACTGCACAGCTACACGATGCAACGTTCGTCCTCGCATCAACCAGTGAAGTATACGGTGAGCCAGAAATCCATCCCCAGCGAGAAGACTATCACGGAAACGTGAATCCACGAGGTGTCCGAGCCCCGTATGATGAAAGCAAGCGTCTGAGTGAATCACTAGCTGCAGCTTATCATCGTCAATACGGCGTCGACACAAGAACCGTTCGCATATTTAATACGTATGGGCCTCGCATGCGGCGAAACGATGGTCGGGTCATACCGAATTTCGTGGACCAGGCACTCCGCAATGAGCCTCTGACGATATATGGAGATGGAACTCAAACGCGGAGTTTCTGCTACGTCTCCGATCTCGTTGCAGGGATACGGTCGCTTGCGGAACTAGACGAAACGATCGCAGCAGGTACTGTAGTCAACTTGGGCAACAGAAACGAAGTGACGATTCGAGAGCTCGCCGAAACGATCGTTGACGTTCTGGACAGTCAATCCAGGATCAGCTACCAACCACTCCCACAAGATGACCCATCCCGCAGACGACCGGATCTCACGAGAGCGGAAACCATGCTGGGCTGGTCGCCAAGCATCGATTTGAAGACGGGACTCCAGCATACGACCGATGCCTTCCGCGAGGAAAGCGATCTGCGCGAAATCAATAAGGTGGAGTCGTCAACTATCCTTGCGTAAACTACCCCTCCCTGCTCGCTCACCTGACGGCTCGCTCCCGGAGGAAGGGGCTTTCATGTGGACTCCCGGCAATTAGTCCCCGGCAACGGGCCGTGGACCGTCGTCGGTCATCGTCCCACGATTCAAGCGCACGTCTACTGGTGCGTCTCCGTCCGAAGACATTTGCGACGAGCGGAGTCTGTGGTATTCCTGTCGGGCGTATCGCAACCCGATGTTTTTGGCCGCGTTGTAGTCGGCATGGAGTTCGTACCCGCACGAGAGGCACGCGAACGAACCGCCGTCGCGGTTGTTCTCGTGGGTAAATCCACACCGAGAACACCGTTGGCTGGTGTGGTTCGGTTCGACGGTTTCGACCGCGATACCACGCTCGGGTGCTTTGTACGCGACGTATTCGTAGAGACGGCGGAACGCCCAAATGTGGTGCCAATCGGCCTGTGGAAGCCGTTCGCGGATACCGTCGAGATTCTCGAAGACGATGGCCGCACAGTCGTTCTCGACGGCTTCGGTTACGATCTCGTTGGCGAGCGTGTGGAGGTATTGCTTCCGCCACGCTCGCTCGCGGCGACCGAGACGCTTCATAACGTGGTGACCCGCTTGCGTCGCTTGCTGTTGCATCTTCGTGCGACGCTTCTCGAACTCGCGCACCCAGTGGTCGTAGTCGTCGCCCTGCCAGAACGTGCCCGTCGAAGCGACAGCGAGACTGTTCACGCCGAGGTCGATACCGAGGACCGAGCGGTGCTCGGTATCTGTCGAACCTCTTTCGTCGGCGTTGTCGTACCGCCGTGTCGTGATGTGTGCGTAGAACTCGTCGGTCGTTTTGTCATACCGAACCGTGCTCTGCCACCGCGGCAGTCTGCCGGACCTGTTTTTCATTTTTTATATATCGATAGATATACTAACATGCGAACCGTAGTATTACTGGATCAACGAACATGGATAGTGAGTTAGTTAGTATAATTGTCCCAACATATTATCGGAACGAGGGGCTCCATCAAATGCTCCAGAGTCTACAGGCCCAGGCGTACGAACCAATCGAAGTCATCGTCGTCGATGACTCAGGGGAGGGTTACGCCAGCGATGTGGTCGGCGATTTCGATGAAGTGGTTTACGTCCGATTACCCGATAATCGCGGCGCACAGGCTGCCCGAAACGCCGGACTAGACATTGCGAATGGCGAGTACGTCTGGTTTCTGGACGACGACGACCAACTACGCCCATCAGCAGTCTCGAAGCAGGTTGCGGCGTTACGCGAACACCCGAACGCGGGCGTCACTGTTTGTGGAATTGAATTTACCCATGGAGGGTTCCATTTACCGACAACGAACCCCTCTAGACCAGAAATTGAACGAGCACTCGAATTTTGGAACGGTCCGTTTCGATACTCGACGGTCCTCGTAGAACGGTCCTTGCTCGACAGGATCGGTCCACTCGACGAGTCATTTGAGGGAGCTGGAGACATATGGATGCGGATTGAGCTGGCTAGGATCACGGATTTCGTTGCTATCGAAGAACCCTTAGTACTCGTCGCCAAGCGGGAACAACAGATGGAGGCCGGTGAGAATGCCGACCATCTCGGGTTTTCACGAGCGGCACTTGAGGCACGCTGGAAACTTTTCGAGCGGTACGAGGCACTCTACGACGAGGTTGACCCGAATGTTCGTCGCTTCGCACTTGCCGATGCGCACCGATTGGAGGGGCTCTTGAATCTCTATAGTTGCCCCTGGTCCCCTCAGGCGATTATAGCGTTCGCTCGTACAGCCTACTACACCCCGTCAAATCGCCCTCAACACTTGGCAGAACTCGCTGCCTCTCTTTTCGGGCGGTCGGGCCACAAACTCGGCCAGAGCCTTCGTGACGGAGTGCTCCACCGGTTAGATCGTCTACGAGGACGTGAGTAACCGTTTGAGCTTCAAGAGTTCGTCTGAACTCAATTCATCAAGGAAGTAGACTGTGACCAGATAGGCGATAGTGCCAGCTACGCTGGCGACGATAAGTTCACCGATGCTACCCCCTCCAAGCGAGAATACCGCAGCATACGGGCCGAGGAGACCGATTGAGGCAATCCCCACGTTTCGAATACTCTGTCGCGGCAACCGCCAGGGAATGAATTGCCGACTAGCGACGAAGATGAACACCGCGTAGAGAACGAAGCTCAGGAGGGTTGCAACGGCCGCACCAGTGTATCCGAACACGAGGATGAGGGGGATGTTTATCGCGATGTTAACCACCACGACCAAGGCGATGCCACCGAACAGCACGGTCGTTTTCTCCTTGACTTCGATCGCTTGTTGCCCCATCAGAGCCACGTTCCAGACCAGAAGTCCCGCCGCGACGATCGGAATCACGACCGCCCCCTCCACATAGGATTGATCGAGAAGGAGACCACTCACGACTCGACTCAGTGCGGAAAGACCGATCACCGCAGGGACCCCGATCAGGAGGAGGTATCGAGTCATGTCGGAGACAGCCTCGGCGAGTTCCTCCCCGTTGTCTCCGTCCCAGAGATTCATCACCACAGGTCCGACCGCGCCGACGAACGGTTCGAATACGAGTCCGAGCCCATAGTGGGCAACTGAGTAGTTCGATGCATAGATACCGGTGGCTTCGCTTCCCTGGAGAAGTTCGATGAGTACTTGATCGCCGAAGTTGAGCAGTGACAGCCCGACAAGCCACCCAATGAGTGGAAACCCGTATCGTGCCATTCGACGCGCAAACGGGGCATCAACGTGCATCGAATCGATGTTGAATCCGAGCTGAATCGCGAGCGCGCCCGCGGCGACCCCTGAAGCAATTGCGGCACCCCAAAGCCACCCAATGATACCGTCGAGCAATACGAACGCGACGACGATTGCGAGCACCAACCCCCCTACTGACTGAACCACGTCGTAAACGGCGGCGGATCTCGATTCGAGACGTGCTTGCAAGAGTGCTTTGAAGGTGTGATACATCCCGTCAGTGACGGCGAACGCCGTACCGGCGAGCACAAAGGGAGCGAATGCACCGAGCGACGATCCAAAGAAAACGAATCCGACGCACCCGAGAACAACGAACACCGTACCGATGAGGGTAACGAGCCACGCGACGTTTCCGTAGAGTGCTGCCGGCTCGACGTGTGGCTCGAACCGGATTATTGCTTGATTTATCCATCCATAGCAGGCCGTTCCGAGAACACCCGCGATCGAGAGCGTCAGCGCGTACCGGCCATATGCTTCAGGCGGAAATGCATGAGTAAAGACTACCAGCGCGACAACGCTTGTCACTGCGGGGGCGAACCGTGCAACGGTGTAGAATCCGAGATCGTGAGCGAACTGTTCAAAAACGTCGGTCACGCGCTCGGTGTCGGATTCACTCATCTTGACGGTCTCCGGATTTGAACGATGGCATGAGACAAGGACGGAGAGTTGATTAAGACCGTCATCAGGGAGGTGTGATGAATCAGAACCGCCCGGCGAACTCGTCGTCTGTTAGAAGCTGCGAATAGTCGGTGCGTGAATTAAGCGTCGATTGCCGTTCGACTTGTCGTTTGTATTCATCGTAGACTCGGTATGACTCGCCAGCCACTTGGGTACTCGAAGTACCGTGTTTTCCCCCAAAGATCGCCCAATCGGATTCCCACTCGCCGGTGTTATCGAAGTTATACCAACTCACCATCTTGATGTCCTCGTCATCCGCGAAGGAGAACAACCGTTCTATCCATTCCGCTTTCCGACTGGGTCGGAAAGTACCATTCACATACGATGTAGAACTCACTTCGGGCAGCGCGAGAGGTTTGTCGCTCAGTCGTTTCATTCGTTGGACCATCGTGCCGAACCGATCTTCAGGTGTCCGCCATCGCGAATCGTTATTGATTTCGCCGTAGTTGTAACCGTTGAGACCGATCCAATCGACGTATTCGTCGCCCGGGTAGAACCGTTCAGTCTGAACGCCGCTGGTTTCGTCGGCATTGGGCGTCCAAACCCACTGGATGGTGCGTTCGTCCAGCGGGGTGGTGTCGAAGATTCTGTGGATACGCCGCCACATTACTACGTAGTCCGCCGGATTCTCGGATCGGCTCGTCTGCATCCCCCTGTTGGCGGATGAGGCCGAACTCCACGGGTTCCAGTCGCCGTTCATTTCGTGAGCGGGAACGAAATACAACCGTCGTCGAAGTTCCCGGTTCGACCCTCCTTTGACCCACGATGCCAGGTTTGTCGCCCACGTCTCGATAGTATCGTCGAACGCGCCGTCAATGATCTGGGATTCGATGTCCTCGGGTGTCTGTTCCCGTGGTGAGACGTATGGTTGCCATATCAACATCGGGACATGTCCCTGGTTCCAGAGCCTCGTCAGATGGGTATCGACAACGGTCTCGATCCACGATGTCCCCGTAAGGGCGTCGACGAAGAACACCGCGACCGCCGGGTTGTGACCGAGCCACTCGTCGATCCCACTGAGGTCGCTGGGATGACCACCGTTGTACACACCTGAGAGATATGCCCCTGATCGCGTCGTCGGTGGTTCGATAGTTTGGGCTGTGTTCCGCTCGGTGGACGTACTCACTTCAGGTGGCGATCCTCGCTCACCAGAACCGTTCCCGGGGGCAGCCTCTGGAGCTTCAGGGTTACCGTCGCTCCGTTCACGACCCGACTCTGACAGAAACGGTTTCGAGCATCCGGACGCAACAACGGCGCCACCGAGCCCAGCCGCTAAGAGAAACTGACGCCGGCTCGTTCGACGGTGGTCGAACGATCTGTTCCGCCCCTCATCCGGACCTCGCATATAGGATCTTGAACTCCGTAGACCTACAATGTTTCTTGTACATATTCAACTAAACGGTAGCGCAGTGCTCCTTTTCTCAATGTACATGACCGATGAGAGCACGAGTGGAGAACCCGAAATCACCCACCACGACCTATCGCAGGCGGGTTCTTTGGTTGCCCGGTGATGACTGAAACCAACCACAGGAATTGCCACGCCCTCCTTATCCGAACAACTCCTTGAATTTGGATGAAGCCTCGGGGAACTGCGTTTCCGGTCCGTAGAGGGCGTGTTTGTCCAACTGCTCGAAGTAGACATGCCACGCCACGTCATTCTCGTTCATCCAGTCATACATTTCTTGGACGAAATACGGGTTGTCACCGCCGCCATGCGACGAATTCGTATGCTCCCAAACGCCCCACTCGGGAATGCACAGCTCCTTTTCGTGGTCGTCGGCCCAGTTACGGAACCAATCGAGATGCGCTTTCGAGCGGTCCCATGCAGCTATGTGATCGTCACGGGTTGGTTCGCCAGCACCCGCGTACTGGTCCCAGTTCCGGTCGTAGATATCGATACCAACCATGTCAACGTATCCGTCGCCAGGCCATGTGTCCTCCGCGTAGCTGCCTTTGTACCGAATATCGTAGTTGGGATTCCAGACGATGGTGAAATCCTGCCCACTGACCGAACGTAAGGTATCGGTCATCTCACGCCACATCTCGACGAACCACTGTTTTTCCTGGTCGGTCTGTGGGTTGATCGTGTGCCCGAGGTCGAACTCCCCCACAATACGGATATAGGAGTTTTCCTGATCGTTGTTCACCAGTGAATTCCCGAATGAGGCCACGGCATCGTTGATGCCGCCGTTCGCAGCATCTTCGAGGGTGGTGAAGTTGTGAACCATCAGGTCCCACGCCATCTGTCGTTCGTCGTTCTCGGCGACCCAGTTGGTCCAGGGCTGGATCTTCCAGTCGGGGACGTTGTGGTAATGAGCCTCCTTCTTCATGAACTCGTCCGCAACCAACACTGATCGGCCCAGCCAGTCCTCGTAGTACTGACTCGGGTCTTCACCGATATGTTGGGCAAAGTCAGCGCCAAACGTCGGATTCATCGTTCCATCGTTATCATCACCGTCATCGCCGTTGCCTCCACCGTCATCGCCGTCATCACTCGAGCCACCATCCGCACCGTCAAATCGTCCACGTCGCCCAAGCAGGTATCCGACAGTCTCGTCGACATGATTCGTTTCGTCGTCTGCGCTCTCTTCCTCTTCGACACGCACTTCAGCCGATGACGCATCAAGCTTCCGGCGGCGAAGCCCAGCGGTGTTGCCGCCATGAGTCGTCTGCATTGATGAGACGAACGCTGGCTCGCTGTATGAAGTGGTCGCCGTAACGGGTGTCCATGCTTCGTCCGATGTGATCGTTCCTATCTCGAATACACCATCGACATTGCCGTCAATGGCGATATAGCCCACTTCCTCAGATACGTGGCTCCCTCGTGCCTCCTCTCCTTGGACGCGGACGGAGAATCCACTTTCCGTGACGTCTTTGGTGCGTGTTACTATTGGATCACCACCGTTGACGGTCTGTGATTCGGTGAAAACGACCGGCAACTGGTCGAACGTGGATCCGAAGGTGACGGACTGCCATTCGTGGTCAACTTCGACGGTTCCAGCATGGACTGACGCGCCGTCTACCTCGTTATCTCCGGACTCCACTACGAGGTAGCTGATGTCTTCTTTGGTGTGGGTCAGGTCCATATAGCGCCACTCTTCGATTTGCCACTCCGCTGAACCCGACCACACGGCACGGAGACGGGCGTGCGCAGGTTCCTCGCCGTTAGTACTGAGTGGTCCCATCACCACCACGGGATCGTCGTACGAATGTTCGAAGTCCAGGGTAAACCAGTTCCCGCCGTTCGAATCCCACTGGCCGGCGCTGGTCGTTCCGAGTTCACCGACAGGAGTCGTGGCGGCAGAAACGGGGGACGCCGTTAACCCGCCGACCGTACCGAATGCACTCGTCGCACCGATCGTTTTGAGAACTGTACGTCTGTCAATTCCGCTCTTTTTCTCGTTGTTGTCCGTCATTGTGGTCTAATTGCCGAGGTCCTTAGACCCCATTGCCGAGTACTGCTACAAAAGCATTACCAATAATGTTAAAATAATATCAGAAATTATCGAGTTCATATAGCTGTAAACTAGTGATAGGTGAAAAATAAATTCGAGAACAACTCACTCTGCGCACTGGCTGCACATCTCCTGTTCAATCGGGCTACGGTGGCGGCGGTTCAGAAGACGATCAGATCATACACGCGAGGCGCGATCACGGCCACTGTGAGAAGCACGGCGGTGATTCGAACGACACGAAGTCGACGTTGCCATTGGGGCTGGATGCTCACCGGCGCGGCGAGCTCACTGAGAGCGAGCAACCCAAGCGTTCCACCAACGATCACGAAGTCGGTCCTGGGATGACCAAAGATCGCCATCCCGAGGATGAGCAACACCAACCACCCAAGCACCGCAACGACGAACCGTAGTCGACGTCGCACACGACCACATTCGATTTCGACCGAAGAAAAGTCTCCCGCACGAACGGCTCGTGGTGGCTCTTCGATACACGTTGTCGGACTGCTGGCGGATCGACCGACGTTTCGCGGCCTCAGTCGGGAGTGGCGAATATTCAGGGAGCCTGTTCTCCAGCTACTCAACGGATAGGGAACTGATTGAAAAAGGTATAAATAAAAATTATTGTTATTAAATATAGAATAGATATATGGTGATTGTTCTCCTATCCGTATCACAATGAGGAACTGGAAGAGGATTGGGCTCGGTGGGTTCAGCACCTTCGCCGGACTGCTTGGCTGGCAGTTCGTTGGTTATCCACTGGTGATGGGGTTGGTCGCGCGGATTACGAATACCGATCAACAACAGTCGACGGACGAACCGTTCATTACGGTCATCGTTCCATCGTTTACCGAAGCAGGTGTGATCGCACGACGGGTGGCGAATCTCCGCGAACAGACGTATCCGAACAACCGATTCGAAGTCCTGTTTGTGGACTCCGGGTCGACCGACGGTACGCCGAACGTTATTCAGAACGCGCTCGACGGGCTCGAACCGGATGATCCGTCAATGAAATTGCTCAAACAAACCGAGCGCAGCGGAAAGGCCTCGGCGATCAACCATGGAATCGAGCACGGTCGCGGAGACGTTGTGCTCGTAACCGATGCAAATACGGTTTTCGTACCGGAGACGATCGAACGGATCGCCCCGCACTTCGCGGATCCGACGGTTGGAGCGGTCGCCGGGCGGTTGGCAGTGTCGGATGCCGATTCGTCGCTGACCGCTTCGAACCATTTATATCGTGACATCGAACACATGAAAGCAGTTGGTGAATCGCCACTCGATTCCGTCTGTCAGTTCGTCGGTGAGATCAGTGCCTGGCGTGCGGACCTCGTCCAAGCCGACGAGACCAGCCTCGCCGAGGATCTCGACCTCTCAGTACGTATCCGCAAACAAGGCTATCGGATCATGTATGAATCCGAAGCACTCGCCTACGAATCAGAACCCGATACGGTCGTTGAACAGATCACCTCGAAAAAACGCCGCGTCATCGGTACAATCCAGGTGCTGTTGCGACATCGCGACTATCTGTTAATACCAGGTGATCGATACAGGACAATCATCTTCCCATCGCGGAAGGGACTTCTCATGTTGTCGCCGTTTCTGTGTATCGGAGCCGCCGTCTGCTTTCTCATCACGCTCGTGGTGGCGCCGTTGGCCGCGCTCGGCGCAACGCTTGTGACGGGATCACTCGGATCGGCCACGTTCGCTGCGCTGTTAGCGGTTCGTGACCGTCTGCCCACCACTGAGACGGCCGAAGACGGCGACAAGACCGAGATCCGTTCGAACGGCATGGGTAACGAATTGGGCCCAGACACATCATTGACCGACGAAGGCATGGATTTGGGAGGGATTCTCGCCGTTGTGCGCTACGTTGCGGTCATCGAGTATGCGATCCTGCTTGCGTGGTGGGATTTCTTCAGTGGAAAGTACTCGGTTCGGTGGGAGAAATCGACCTCCGATCGCTAGTAGTTCCTACTCTGTCGCAACCTCTCCGGTGTAGGTGTCAAGCAATGACTGGACGTGAGCGCCGAGTGTGTGTTCCCGAGCCCAATCAAGTGCGTTCATCCGCATGGCTATCTGGTCGCCGTTGAGCACCCGCTGAATCGCGCTCACGAGCGCATCAGGGCTGGCAGGGTCGAAAAGCGCTCCCATCTCGTTGGGTTTGATCAGTTCCGGAATCCCGCCGACGGCACTCCCGACGACAGGAAGTCCCGCACCATAGGACTCGCTGATAACGAGGCCGAACGGCTCGGCCCACTCCGACGGCACCACCCCGAGAGATACACTGCGACGGAGCGACCAGAGTTCGTCGGACGAGACGAATCCGTGGTAAGTGATGTTTGGTGTTTCATCAGCACGACGCTCCACAAGACTCGCCAATGGGCCCGTCCCACACAGATGGAATTCCACTTCGGGGAGCGAGCCTGCAGCCGCGAGGAGCGTTTCAACACCCTTCTCGGGGGCGAGACGACCGACGAAGAGTACGGAGGGACCGTCGGGCGGCGATGAAGGAGCCTCTGCGATGCGTGCGACGCCATGCGGGATCCGCCGACACGGAACGTCCTCGAAGAGGCCCCGTTGACGATGTGCGTCGAGGATGAACTGACTCGGGCCGATGACGACATCGGGCGTTCCGAGGAGTGTTCGCTGGAGGCGTGTGAACAAGCCGCTCGTCGTTGGATGATTGGCGAGTGTTCGATCCAGAGTACCAACTGGGGTGTCGACCCGGATGGTACTCCCCGGACTCAGTAGGTCGTAATCGTGGAGTGTATGGACGTACGCCGCGTCGCTGTTCGCTACCGCAATAGAGGCGAGGGTCGAGATTCCTTCGAGTCCATTGACGTGGACGACATCGGGCACCGTTCGATCGAGGACACGCTTTACCATCGCCATAGCATGGGGATTAACCATATCGACGCCCCGCCAGACCGCCTGTCGTGCGAGCGAGTACTGCTGGTATGTACTCTTGTGGGCGACGTTAAACGGGAAGAATCGCCAAACATCGATTCCCTCGTAGGTGACCTTGTGAGGACGCAAACTGGCTACCCCATCGTAGGGTTCGGTCGTGACAACGAACGCACGATGCCCTTCGGCTTCGAGTCGATTTGCGACCTCGATCACGTACTGTTGCGCACCGCCTGCAGCATGAGGTGGAAACACCCCCGTGACGAAGCAGATTTTCACGGCCGTGCTCTCCACGGTGTCGGTTTCTCACTCCCCAACCGACGACTACGAATGCGGTCGTTGTTCTCCTCTCGTTCAGTCGATTGTTGCGCAGGAGCGATGACCGAGCCATTGGGATTCCAGAGCAGTCCAGTCTGATCGCTTGCGTACACCTTGTGCTGTGTAGCGAGAGTCTGATCGAACCAGTGAGGATCGATAAGGACGGACCCGATAGCAATTCCATCGCCGCTACTAACCACGTACGACAATCGGTGGTCGACAAACTGTTGTCGGTAGAGTAAAACTCCCTCACCCGTTACGATCCCGGACTCGTTCACACCCGCGCTCTCGCTTTCGACGCCGAACCCGTCCATTGCCTGACTATCCACCGCAAAGGAGTAGAGAGTGACGTCATGTCGCCTGAGAAACCCGGCAGTCGATTCGAGATCGCGGTATTCAGCGTTCGAGTACGCTTTCTGTGGCTCCGGTGTGGGGTAGAGCTCATAGAGGTTCGGCCCGGAGTTGATCGCGTAAAGGTCGTCGCCGGCACCGTAGTTTAGGGGTGCTGTGGTACCGACAGCAGCGACGAGAACGACGATGGCGAGGAGCGTGGTGTGGTTTCGATCTCCCGAGCGGGACAATCGGTACAACCCGACGCCAATGACGACGGCGAAGAAAACCGTAAGCGGGAGCTGGAGCCGATTCAAGCCGGGCACGGTAAGCGGTGTTCGGAACATCATGACTGAACCCACTATACCGACCGAGAACAACGGCAGAACTGGCCAGTAGGTTCGCGTCCGGTCGATGACGGTAGCCACGCCCAGTAAGAACACGATCAACAACGCGATTTGGTAGACTCCGTCGGTGCTGTACAAGCTACGGAGGGCGGTTTCGATCGACAAAGATGGCAGGGTCGTTCCGAGTGCGTATGTCGGCGTTGGGGCTCCAGAATCGGCCGTGAACAGACCGAACCCGAGGATCGTTCGGACCGAGCTGGCGAGTTCGGCAAGGAACGTCGACCGGTACGCCCAGTAGGAGATCGAGAGGAAGGCGACGATGGCAGCGAGGTACCCCCGTGGCAGCCTGAGGCGTGCCTGTCCACCGGTCGTCATGGAGTCGATCCGATTCAACAGAGATGTAGCTGCTGCCAGAATACCCACGATGGGGATGAAAAGGACGATAGTCAACTGGTGGGTGACGACGAGTGCGGCCCCCAGTATCAGACCGATGAGGCTGAAGCGAAAACGGGTCTCGCGGTCCTGATTGGCTCGGTAGGCGACGTACAAGCCGAATATCACGAGGGCAACTGCCAGCGACTGCGGGAAGAAGTAGGTGGCGTAGTAGAGAAACGGCTCGGACATCACGAGCCCAACCGCGACGAACGCACCGAGGCGTTCGTTTCCGGTCGCCGCGCGAACGAGCACGAACGCAGAGAGCACTACTACGCCGTAGGTGAAGATTCCGGTGAGGAGGATGGTGTCGTAGGCAGAAATTTCACCGATCACACGGATTGCTCCGTTGAGGATGGCGAAGCCAGGAAAGAATTCGTATCGCGAAATCCCGGCGACAGAACCGGTTTGGACGAGCGTCTCGACGTTTCGGACGTGATACAGCGTGTCGCCACCGCCGTAATAAACATCGTTCGTGAGGTACTTGCTGATCGTCGACGCCCCATAGAGCGCGGCCGCCTCGGCAACAAGGGTGTGCGCGCCAACGCCGCTGATCGCCTGAAGCGTTACCAACCCGAAACCGACCGGCAAGCAAACGAGTAGACCGAGCCCACGGTCACCGGTAACAACCGAGATCCCAACCGCATAGACGACGGCAAAGCCGACTAGGCGCGGTCCATATTGATTGATGAGCTCTCGATAGCGAGAAATGCTTGACCGAGAGTCGGACGACGGTTTGAGAAGCGTCCGACCGTAAAACCAGAGTGCGATCGCGACGGCGATGGCGATGTAGGCACCCTTCACTCCGGTGTACAACCCGAGAACTGCCGCTGCCGCCACAACTGAAAGTCCCGCTCCAACGAACAAGAGGAGAAGGAGGAGTCCTCCACGACGGCGGAAGGCTCGTCTCATGACCGCCATTTTTCGCTTCGTTGGTCTCCGCCGCTCGGCTGGCGATATCCTCCGCGAGGAAGCGTCGATTGCTTCGTCGTGTAAGTCGTGCGCTTACGTGCCCCTCGTTTTAGTCTGAAATCATCCATTCCGGAAACTTCAGATTCCCCATATCTCGAGAGATAACATTTTCGAGCAGTGATAGAGATCGGAAGCGTCATTCGTTGTTGTTCGTCGAGAGGTCAGTTAGAAGTTCGTCGTACCCCCGAAGGAGCCGACTCCACGCGAACTGCTCGCCGAGGGAATGGCCACCTTGAGCAAGGCGTTTCCGCCACCCTTCGTCTCTGGCAAGTTCGCGGATGGCCCCTTTCATCGCCGTCGGCTCGTCCCGTACCAGGGCGTGTTCGCCGTCACGTATCGGGAGACCTTGCGTCCCGACCGAAGTCGTGACGACCGGGAGACCGGCGGCGAAGTAATCAAGCATCTTGAGCTTCGTTCCTGAGCCGCGTGGGAGCGGACATAACGCGATATCGGCAAGCCGAAGCGCATCTATGAGATCGGTGACGTACCCCGGTGCGTACACGTTCGGAGCGGTGGATCGTGGAGGGTTTCGACCGACGAGGAGAAACGCCATTTCGGGAAACACGGGCGAGAGTTCCTCGATCACAAACCTCGCTGCCGCGTGGTTCGGCTCGTAGTCGAACGATCCGACGAACAGACATACTTGTTGGTCATCGGGAATACCGAGATCGCGTGCCAGCTGGTCGGGGTTGCCCTCCTGCTGGAGTTCTTCGTAATTAGTGCCGTTTGGAATTACTCGTACCGGCGTCGCGGACGGAATGTCGAACCGGTCGCGATCGTCTTCGGACTGAAACACGATCACATCCGCATCCGAAATCCCCTGTTGTTCGTGTTCGTAGAGATTGTTGACGGCCCGCTCGCGGACCGGCAATGGCAGATGCTTGTCTCGGAGGTACTGGTCGAGAAAGTCGTAATAGCAGTTGTGCTTGTTGAGAACCAACTGTGCGTCGTGAATCGACGCGAGCCGTCGTGCTGCATCGACCAGCTCGGGGGCTTCCGAAACCACGATATCGAAGTCGGCATCCGCGTTCGATACCCGTGAGACAACGTATCTCGTGATGAGCCGCTGTACGGGGTGGCGAGTCTGGATGGTGAATCCACCGTACCACGCATGATTCCGAATCGCTTTGGACGTCACCACTGGTGACCTGAGGTCGATTAGTCGGATTGTCTCCGGAAGCTGTGTGTGGCCGTCCCACGGTGACACTCGCCACAGGGTTCCATGTTGGTCGAGTTTCTCCGCTGTTTTCCACGATCGGGTTTCGGCGCCGGTCGTCGGTGGATACGACTGGGTTTTGTCGAGCTGGAGTATCTCAGTCTCGGAGTTCATCGGTGATCGGGTTCTGTGTGGGTGATCGAGCCCATCAGGTCGGTCCCGATCTGGTTCGACACCGTGGATACGGTTCGTCGTCCGTCGTTCGATGCAGAAACGTTTACGAGCAGATGGACCTCCCGGTCGGCGTTCTTGATGGTCGGTTGTGATGGGGGTTGCCCGCGATAGAGCAGGAATGCCAGCCGGAGGTTCGAACCCTCCGTTGGTGGGACGATCGCTCGACGCTCCCGAACGGTATCGTTGGCCCTCACTCGGAGACCGAACTCGTCGAGTTGCATCCGGTTCATGACAGAAACAGAGCTATTTGTAATGTCGATTCGCTGAAGAGAGGTGACAATTGTGTAATTGGCGGGCGCGTTGCCGTTGTTCGTGACTCCCACTACGATCGGTTGGGACTCTCCACGGGTGAGATTGGTCGGGTAGTCTGTCGCCGACGATTGACCCGTGCCGTTCGGCGCAAGCAAGAACAGGTCCGTTGAAGACGACTGCGTCGGTGTGACGGTACTGGCCGCGACGATCCCACCGACCGAGACGATACTGACGACCAGGAGGATGGACACTGCCGTATCGATAGTTGATTCCCTTTGGAGGCCACGAACCTCACCGAAGAGGGGAGCAAGCGCACCGGGGTAGCGGTGTTCGGGTCGAAGCCGACCACGCCGACTCGCCGCGAGGACTGTCGCCCCAAGGGTCACCCCTGAGAGCACGAACACCACAGCCCAAAGCCCGAAGCCGACCGGGGAGACCACGAGTGCGAATCCCGCGACAATGACGATCGCAATGCTCACTGCAACCGATAGGACGAAGCGTTCGATCGGCCCGATTCCTCCTGTGATCGGTCGTGGAAAGTCGGTTCGGGCGTCCGACCGTTCGGGAAACGCCACGGTGACGAGCGCATATCCAGGGAGAAACAGTACGATAGCGAAAGCGAACAGGACCCGAAGCGGCGTCTCTCGAATACCGGGGACCGACAACACCACAATCGTTCCGACGACCGACACAGCAGTGACCACGAGGTCGATGTTATATCCAGCCCGAACCCTGGCAATCCATTGCCGGAAACGCGCTCTCACGTGCCATTCTTGTGAGTAATAACTACATAAATGTAGCGACGTTTGACCTTGGCTTTCGAAGCTCGGGTTGGTAGAAACAGAGTGACACGGAGGAAAAACGCGATCGACAATCTGCCGGCCAGGGAGCGTGAACCATCTTTAATATGCTTGTGCGGGAAAGCCGGATAACCATTGATGACGGTGTCGTCACCAGCGGCTGACCGGGAACCACCAACGGAACGGAAATGACCGACCACGACGCCGAACCCGACGAAATTGACCTCAATAGTTCGGTACGACACGGTGACGATCGTCGAATCGAACGGGTCGTCATGAGCGAACGTGGTCTCGACGCAGAGGGTCGCCGTCGGTACCGATTCGGGATCATCGTACTTGCCGGTCTCGGGGTCGTGATGGGGGCGACTGGTATCGTATTCGCGGACGCTCGAACACTCCTGTTCGCGCTGTCAGGGACCGGTCTATTCGGTGCCGTCCTCCTCTATTTACTCGTTCCTGAACGGTTCGTGACGGCGACGCTCGCACGGCGTACCTATGCCCCACTCGCCGAAGTCGGTCCGCTGTTCGTCGAGGCCGTCGGCCTCCCGGATCGGCAGGTGTACGTCCCGACAGGTGATGATGAGGTTCGACTGGTTATCCCTGCCGGTGATACTGTATCCGTAGACATCGACGAGGTGGCATCGGTCGGTGTTCATGCCGATGATACGTTCGAGGGGATCGTACTACCGACGACCGGCAACGGGCTCCTCGCGGAGTTCCGTGATCGAACCGATACCACGCTGGCGACTGACGCCGAAGAGCTCGTCGTGGAGTTGCTCGACGTGTTGGTCGAGGAGTTCGAACTGGTCGAACAGGCGAGCAGCAGCGTGTCCATGGAAACGGGTCAGGCCACTATCGCCGTCGAGGGGAGTTGTTATGGCCCACCGACCACGTTCGACCATCCGGTGACGGCGTTCCTCGCTGCAGGACTGGCCAACGGTCTCAAAACCGAGGTTGCACTTGACCCGCCCCCCCGGGCCGAGGACGGCCACTATGTGATTAGCTGTCGATGGTAGGATCCGGTGACGACTGACGACATACGACGGGACGGATGCGGACGGCGATGATGACAGTAATACCGACACCGAGACCGAAAGCGAAGACTAGCAAAGCGGTCAGATACTGTCCCAAGAGAGGCTACTGTGAGTAAGCTACCACGGCCTGAAGGCCGTGGCATTCAGCATGGACTCCCAAGACACCGACCTCGGTCGCGGCGGCGATCGAATGGACTGAGACGCTCGGTTTCACCGACGACGTCGCGCGCGAAGCGGCGGCGATCAAAGCATCGCTGCTTGACGAAGGCAGCGAGGTTGGAGTGGCCGACACGGTGATCGCCGGGACCGCTCGCGAGGCAGGTGCGACACTCGTCACGGCAGACGATCATTTCGGTCGGGTGCCGCGCCTCTCAGTGCAATTCATTGAGCCGGGGGAGAAGTGAACGACCCCACCCTACCGCTCGCCTAACGGCTCGCGCTTGAGGGTGTGGCTTTCCTGTTTCCACTACGCGCTTTGCATCCACAACCGAGGACTCAGGAAGCGCAGTCCCCACAGGCGTTGATTCGGCACGGCCCCTGCCTGAATCCGCTTTGCGATACCGCGAGAAAGAAAGTTCCACGCCGCGTTTGAATCTCTATCTTGACGCCGAACCGGGCCATGAGTCGGTTGCCACGACCTGAGAGGGTGTGTTTGACGGCAAGGCTGCGGGCAGCCTCAGCGAGGCCAACGCCAGTGAGGTGTTCTATTTCGTTGCCAGCTTCGAGGGGACAGGCGACGACACGCCAACGGCAGCGTCGCTTCGACACGGCGATCGTGATCGCCGGGCACTCTAGCGGCAGGGACTGTGGATTCGAGGACCATCGTGCCTCGTTGGAGAGGTCAAGGCAGACAGAGAGTTCGCTCTGGCCGATGCAAACGCGGTCGCACTCACTGCGGAGCAGGGCCCTAACGCTGGTCGTCGGGGGCCGTGTCGTCGAAGAGATCGTCGTACTTGCTCATGGGTTCTTTGCGCGTAGCCGATGGTCATGTTGCAGTTCCAGCGGAACTACGAGTGTGTATGTCGGTCCGAAAGCAAGAAAGATGCCGCCGACCGTCGACGAGCATACGTCGCCGTTCGGAACGCGCTCGAGACGACGGTTACAGCGCCGGACCATCAGGCCACCACTACTAAGTCAAAACGGACCGTACGGGCTGCTATAGGGGTGGGTTCTTGGAGATCAGCCGAGAGCCAGGGGTGGGATTTGAACCCACGAATTCTCGATTACAAATCGAGTGCTTGCACCGCCCAAGCTCCCCTGGCGCGCTCGTCCCTTATCCCCCCTCGGGTTTGTCGGTGTCGCTTTCGAGTTGCTTTTCGAGGTCGATCCGGTGGGGCGTGTATCCGGCGCGGCGATAGAATCGGCGGGCCGCCTCGTTGTCCGCGAGCACCGAGAGCCCGACGGCCTCGAACCCGGATTCGCGGAGCGCCGACTCGGCCGCCGCGAGCAACGCCGCCCCGATTCCTTCGTTCCGCCGGTCAGGGGCCACGACGACGTTCCGGACGATCCCGCGCGAGACGTCCTGTCGATAGCGGTCGCCCTCGGGACCGAACATCACGAACCCGACGATCTCGTCCGTGTCTGTCGTGTCCGTGGTCGCTCCATTCGCGTTCGCCTCGTCCGCGTCGGCACGGGCGATCCGGAGTTCGTCGGCGACGATGTGACGGACGATCGCGTCGCGGATGGTCGCCCAGTTGGCCTCCGCGAGGAGGTGCGAGCCGAACGCACGCTGCTCGCGTGCCAGCGCGACCCACTGATCGGCGATCGCGTCGGCGTCGTCGGTGTCGGGCGATTCGATCCGCACTACCGGAGTGCCTCGACGGCAGGGAGCGCGTCGCCGGTCAACAGCGTGAGCGCCGCGCCGCCACCGGTGCTGATGTGATCGAACCCCTCGATCCCCAACCGCCGGACCGCCGCCGCAGTGTCGCCGCCGCCGACGATGCTCTGCTCGGCCCGCGTCGCGGCCTCGTAGAGGCCCCGCGTCCCTTCGGCGAACGCCTCCTCCTCGAAGACGCCCGCCGGCCCGTTCAGAATCACCGTGCCTGCGTTCTCGATCACCTCACCGTAGGCTGCGATCGTTCGGCTCCCGACATCCTTTGCGGGCGCGTCGATTTCGGCTGGAAGGTCGGCAACTGAGACCTCGTGGCGAGCGCCGTCGCGTTCGACCGCGACGTCTTCGGGGACCGTGATCTCGTCGTGTGCGTCGAGCAGATCGCCCGCACGGTCGATCTCGTCCCAGTAGCCGGCGTCGTAGACGAACTCCGCGGTCGCGTTCCCGAGTTCGGCTCCGCCAGCGAGCAGGCAGACGTTGCCGACCACGCCCGCCGTGAGGACGGTGTCGGCGAGATCGCGTTCGAGCACGCTCCGAGCCACCCCGATCGAATCGCCGACTTTCGCGCCACCGAGAACGTACACTCGGGGGGTGGGGGTCTCCTCGATCGCCCCGAGGACATCGAGTTCGCGCTCCATCACCCGGCCGGCGTAGCTCGGCAGGCGTGTGGGAAAGCCGACGAGCGAGGGCTGTGAGCGGTGAGCGGCAGCGAACGCGTCGTTGAGGTAGACGTCGAGCGCGGGTGCGAGCCCCTCGACGAGATGGGTGTTGGCGGCGCGTTCGGGGTCGAACTCCATGTACTCCTCGGCGTAAAAGCGAGTGTTTTCGAGGACGACGGCTTCCCCGACATCGAGCGCCGCGACCCGATCGCGTGCCGCCGACGAAAAGGTGGCGTCGCAGTAGTCAACGGGGTGGTCGAGCAGCTCGTCGAGCCGGTCGGCGTGGGCGGCGAGCCGCGCGAAATCGTCGCCACCGGGCCGGCCCTGATGGGCGAGGATCGCCACCCGTGCGCCGCGGTCGAGCAGCTCCGCGAGCGTGTCGACGTGCGCGCGGAGTCGGGCGTCGTCGGCGAGTTCGCCCCCCGAGACCGGGCTGTTGATATCGATGCGGACCCCGACGGCGACGCCCTCAGCATCGAGGTCGTCGAGGGTTCGTATCATCGTTCGTTCTATTTCTGCGCCCCGGCAAATCCCTTTCTGTCCCGGTGGTGGTTGGTGGATGCTCACATGGGGCTCGGTAGAGACCCCCTTTCCCCGGATCGTCGCCACGACCTGCCGCAGGAGTGGCGATTCGGAGCAAAGGTTATTACCCTCCCCCAACCGCCCACCTCATGTGGAACACTATCATGGGCATTTCTGAGACCTACGACCGTGGCCGGAGCTTCGTCGTCGAGCAACCGTTCGGAGTCGTCGCTGGCGTCGTCGGTGTACTGTTGATCGTGGATCTCGCGACCAAGCTGATGAACGGGTCGCTGTCGGTGCTCAGTCTCGCGCTCTTCCTGAAAGACGGGCTGATACAGGGCCTCGTGATCGCGCTCGCGGGTGTCGGGCTCTCGATGACGTACTCCCTGCTTGGCTTTGCAAACTTCGCCCACGGCGATTACATCACGGCGGGAGCCTTCGCGGGCTGGGCGACGACGTACGTGATCGGGGGGCTCGGCGCGCTCCCCATCGCTGATCTCTTCTTGGTCGGTGTTAGCGGGGAAGCCAACGCGGGCACCGTCGGTGTGAGCATCGTCTCGACGCCAATCGCGGTGCTCGTCGGCCTCGTCGTCGCGATCGCGTTCACTGCCGGACTCGCTCTCCTCATCGATCGGCTCGTCTACAAGCCGATGCGCAACGAGGAGGGAATCACGCTGCTCATCGCGAGCATCGGAGTCGCGCTCGCGCTCAGATACCTGCTCGCGTTCGTCTTCGGGACCAGTCGACCGGGCGTCACCGGCGGCGACATCCCCGGATTCGAGGTGCCGGTCATCGGGATCCGGCTGAACGCCCACGAGATCGCGCTCGCGATCGGGGCGGTCGCACTGATGGTCGGCGTCCATGTGTTGCTCCAGTACACCAAACTCGGAACCGCGATGCGCGCGATGGCGGACAACCGCGACCTCGCACGCGTCACCGGAATCCCGACCGAACGGGTCGTGCGCGCGACGTGGGTTATCGGCGGCGGACTGACCGGTGCGGCGGGCTACCTCGTCACGCTCGAAACGGGCACGATCGCGTTCGACTTCGGTTGGATCCTCCTCCTGCTGATCTTCGCCGCGGTCATCCTCGGCGGGATCGGGTCGGTCTACGGCGCGATGTTCGGCGGCCTTACGATCGGGATCGCGAGCACCGTCTCGCTGGTCTGGCTCCCCTCGGAGTTCACCACTGCGGCCGCCTTCGCGGTGATGATCCTGATCCTAGTATTGAAACCATCCGGGCTGTTCGGCGGGGTGACGACCGCATGATTCGTCCCTGTATCCGAACGGAGCGGCCATCGCACCGAACGCGACGGGAGTGTGACCGATGAGTACCGCCGACCGACTGGCCGACCGACTCGGTGGCTCCGACGCCGGGTTGATCCTCGGGGTCATGGCCGGGCTCTACGTGCTGTTCATCGTCTTCGGCCTGATACTCGGCCTCGACGTCGGGGGGATCGCGAGCACCCTCCAGCGGCTGACCTTTCTCGCGGCGGTGTACGCACTGCTCGCGCTCGCGCTGAATCTCCAGTGGGGGTATGCGGGCCTGTTCAACATCGGCGTCGCGGGGTTCATGGCGGTCGGCGCGTACACGATGGCGATGTTGACCGCACCGGTCGATCCCCAGGTGGGCGGGATTCCGGGACTCGGCCTCCCGCTGTGGGCCGGGATCGTCGGTGGGATGATCGCCGCCGCGCTGGTCGGCGGGATCACGGCACTGCCAGCGCTCCGGCTCCGGGCGGACTACCTCGCGATCGTCACGCTCGCACTCTCGGAGATCATCCGGCTGATCTACAACTCGACGACGTTCCAGTCCTTCTCGATCGGTGGGAGGGAGTTGGGGACCGGCGGTGCGAGCGGCATCCCCGGTCCGATCAACCCCGTGCGCGATCTCTACTACACCGACCCGGCGAGTTCGGCGTCGCCACCGACCCCGTTCGGCCAGTCGATGTTCGATTTCTTCGGCGGGTTCGGGCTCGACGGCCCGACCGTGGTCGACTGGACGTACACTCTCGTGCTCGTGGTGTTCGTCGGGCTCTTCTATTTCCTCCTGACCCGGGTCGGCAACTCCCCGTTCGGCCGGGTGCTGAAGGCGATCCGCGAGGACGAAATCGTGGCGAGTTCGCTCGGGAAGAACACCCGATGGTTCAAGATCAAGGTGTTCATGCTCGGCTGTGCGCTGATGGGGCTCGCCGGCATCCTCTGGCAGGGCAGTCAGGCGCTGATCACGCCCGCACTGTTCCTCCCGATCGTCACCTTCTACGTGTTCATCGCGCTGATGGTCGGGGGGTCGGGATCGAACACGGGGAGCGTCATCGGCGGCGCGCTCTTTGCAGGATTACTCTTTCTCGGCCCGACGTTCGTGGGACGGATCGTCGACAGCTCGTTCAACCTCGGTGGTGCTCCGAACACGTTCACCACCGCGGTCGGGGCGCTCGGATCGCTCGACATCACGCCGCTGGTCGCGTACGCGCTCGACAACATCAGCGTGCTCCGGTTCGTACTCCTCGGCGTCGTGCTGGTCGTCCTGATGCAGCGCCGTCCGGAGGGGCTGCTCGGTCATCGGAAGGAGCCGGCAGCCGCCGTCGATCTCTCCCGGCGGAGCGTCGCTGATGACGACGCTCCCCGAGCCACCCGAGCCGACGGCGGTGTCTCGGACGCGACCGCAGACTCCGGTAACGAAGGAGGTGACGACGAATGAGCGACACAGCCGATTCCACGACCGACACGAGAAACGTGATCGAAGGCGAGGGTGGTCCCGAAAACGTCGACGAGATCGATCCCGACGACGAGTCCGACGTCGAGCGCGCAGCGCGCGAGACGCCACCCGGCCGCCCACTCCGGGTCAAGAACCTCCGGAAGGAGTTCGGCGGGCTGACCGCGGTCGACGACGCGAGCTTCGACGTCGAGGCGGGGTCACTCACCGGGCTGATCGGACCGAACGGCGCGGGGAAATCGACCACCTTCAACTGTATCACGGGCGTCCATCAGCCGACGAGCGGCTCGGTTCACCTCCACGACGAGGAGATCACCGGCCTCCGTCCGTACCAGATCGCCGACCGCGGGCTGGTCCGGACCTTCCAGATCGCCCGTGAGCTGGAGGAGATGACCGTCCTCGAGAACATGATGCTCGCGCCACGAGCCCAGCGCGGCGAGTCGCTCTGGCGGTCGGTGCTGCCCGGCGCGCGCGGGGGAGTTCGCGACCAGGAGCGCGAACTTCGCGAGCGAGCGTGGGAGACCCTGGAGTTCTTCGAGATCGACCACCTCGCCGAGGAGTACGCGGGCAACCTCTCGGGCGGCCAGCGAAAACTCCTCGAAATGGCACGGGCACTGTTGACCGATCCCGAAGTCGTCCTGCTCGACGAGCCACTCGCGGGGGTGAACCCCACCTTGGAGGAGAAGCTCCTCGATCGCATCCACGACCTCCGCGAGGAGGGGTACACCTTCCTGCTGGTCGAACACGACATGGACGTCATCATGGAGAACTGCGAGCGCGTCATCGTGATGCACCGCGGACGGGTGCTCGCCGACGACGCGCCCGCGGCGATCAGGGAGAACGAACAGGTCATCGACGCCTACCTCGGAGCGAACGTATGAGTAACGACACCGACGAGACCGCAGCCGACGACACCACGACCCACGAGACGACGGCCAACGAACAGCCAGCCGACGACACCACGACGAACGGAACGGGAGCCGACGAGAGCGTGAGTGAGGACACGACTACCGACAACGAAGCGACGGGGACGACCACAGCCGAGGCGCACGCGGCCGACAGCCATCCCGACGGTCTGCTCGCGGTATCGAACCTCGACGCGGGCTACGGTGAGCTCCAGATCCTCGACGGGATCGACCTCGACGTCGGCGACGGCGAGTACGTCACCATCGTCGGGCCGAACGGTGCGGGGAAGTCGACGGTGATGAAGGCGGTCTTCGGGCTGGCGACGTACATGGACGGCCAGATCGCCTTCGACGGCGAGGACATCAGCGGTAACGCACCCGAGATGATCATCCGGCGCGGGCTGAGCTACGTCCCCCAGAACGACAACGTGTTCGCGGGGCTCTCGGTCCGCGAGAACCTCGAGATGGGTGCGTACATCCTCGATTCGGTGCCCGACGAGGCTCTCGACGACGTGTTCGAGCGGTTCCCGATCCTCGAAGAGCGCCAGTCCCAGCGCGCGGGCACCCTTAGCGGCGGTCAACAGCAGATGCTGGCGATGGGACGGGCGCTGATGCTCGATCCCGATCTCCTGCTGCTCGACGAGCCGTCGGCGGGACTCGCACCCGACCTCGTCGACGAGATGTTCGACCGGGTCGACGCGATCAACGAGGCCGGCACCGCGGTGCTCGTGGTCGAACAGAACGCGAAGGAAGCACTCAGACGCTGCGATCGTGGCTACGTCCTCGTGCAGGGCGGCAATCGCTACACCGACACCGGTGACGCGCTGCTCGGCGACGAGCAGGTCCGCCGGGAGTTCCTCGGCGGCTGAAAAAACGGAATCGGATCGTTTTCGAGTCGAGCGAAGGCTGTTATCCGCTGCTGTTGTTCCCGCTGGCGCTGCTGTTGTTGCCAGTACCACCGCCGCCACCGCTGCCACCGAACTGGACCGTGTCCGCCTGTTCGATGCTGCCGTCCTCGGTGTACGTGAACACCTCGTAGGTCGCAGCGGCGATGTCGCCGTTGTCGTCGAACGTGATGTTGCTCGACGCACCTTGGTAGTTGATCTCCTCGCCGCTCGCGGCCATCCCGATCGCCTCGGCGAGGTTCTCCGGGCCGACCTCCGTTCCGGGGGGGTTGGCGACGGCGTCCATGTTCTCCTGGACCGCCGGGCCGCTGTTCTCGCCGCCGGCGGCGTTAGCGAGGATCTGGATCGCGGTGGCGTCGTACGCCTGCGAGGTGAACACGCCGGGTTCGCCGCCGTACTCGTCCTGGAATGATTGGGTGAAGAACTCCCGAGCCGGACCCGCCGCGAGCGGGGCCGTGCCGAGGACGTTCGTCAGCGGCTGGCCGACGTTACCCGGCAGCGCGGAGTCGCGCAGTCCGTCGGTCACGAGGATCTGGGTGTCACGACTGTAGTTCGAGTAGTAGTCCCGGAACAGCTGGTTGCCGCTCTCGGGATAGCCGATCACCAGCAGTGCGCCCGGACTGGAAGCCATCGCCTCCTGGAGCTTCGAGGTGTAGGAGGACTGGGCCTTCTCGAAGGACACCTGTGCGGGCACCTCGCCACCGAACGCCGAGGCAAACGCTTCGGCGAGCGCCTGGCCGTAGGAGTTGTTGACGAACATCACCGACACAGACGAGGCCCCGACGCGCTCGCTCGCGACCTGGGCGAGCACCTCGCTCTGGAGCGCGTCGCTCGGCGGCGTCCGGTAGACGTAGCCGTTGTCCTGCAGATCCGTGATGGCCGGCGAGGTGCTCGCGGGTGAGGTCAGCACGATCTCGTTCGGGATGGTGACGTTTTGGGCCACCTGGATCGTGGTTTCGGACGACGCCGCCCCCGTGATGGCGGGATAGCCCGCGTCGACCAGCGCCTGGGCGGCGCTGATGCCGGCCTGCGGGTCGGTCTGGGTGTCCTCGGCCTGGGTGTTGATCGTAAAGGCCATGTCCGAACCTTCGAGCTGGACCGCCGGCAACAGCGCGGCCTGCTGGATCGGCTCACCGACCGACGCGAGGTCGCCCGTTGTCGGCTGGAGGACGCCGACCATGATCTCTCGGCCCTCGGCGCTGCCACCGCCGCCAGTCTCGTTCCCGCCAGTTTCGTTTCCGCCCTCCGTCTCTTCGCCGGTGGTTTCACCACCCTCGGTTTCCTCACCAGTGGTTTCGCCGCCCTCAGTCTCGCCACTGGCCTCAGTTTCGGTCTCCTCGGCTCCGCCGCCACCACCGGCTTCGGTCGTGTCACCACCGCCCTCGCCGCCGGTTTCGTTGCCACCGCCGCCGTTACCGCCGCCCGAACATCCGGCTACGCCGACGATACCAGCCGTTCCGACAGCAGCCAGGAACTCGCGCCGTTTGGGTCTGTGTCCCATACTACCGATGCTGTTGGTTGAACAAGGGATAAATCTTGCCCTGTTTCGGCCGTCGATACTCGGGTGGTCGGCGGGTTCGTCACGCCTCGCGGCAGTTCGTGCAGACGAGTTGTCCGTTCGCGTTCACGAGATCGTTCGCGAGCGCGCCACAGGCCTCACAGATTCCT
>NZ_AOMD01000011.1:0-36940 GCF_000336915.1 Halococcus saccharolyticus DSM 5350
CGCCCCGACCAGCACGACGACCTCGCCGACCGCTACGGCCAAAGCGTGGTCGAGCGCGCCACCGACGTCGGTAACTGAAACTACGCTCCACTCCGCTTTCTGAGGGCGATTTCGAACCTCCGATTTCGCTGATTACTGCTCGCGTAGCGTCCGATCCGTAGTGGCCGCTGATGGCTGTGGGAGGTTACGCGTCGTTCTCCGACGTAGCCACCGTGTTACTGAGAGTCCCGATCCCCTCGTAGGTGATTTCGATGCGGTCTCCCGGTTCGATCGTGCCCGGGTTCGCCGGGCTCCCGAACGCGATCGCGTCGCCGGGACGGAGGGTGAACCGTCGTGAGAGGTAGGCGACGATCTCGTGTGGATCGAACAGCATCAGTTCGGTGTTCGCCGCTTGCCGCTCCTCGCCGTTGATCGTTGTCGTCATGTCGATTCCGTGCGGGTCGATATCCGTCTCGACCCACGGGCCGAGCGGCCCGGACGTATCGAACGCCTTTCGGGCGGTCCGGCCCTGCTGGTCGAGCGCGTCGACGTCGTTCATAATGGTGTAGCCGTCGACCACGTCCGGAACGTCCCCGACAGCGATATCGTGACATTGCTCTCCGATGACGGCGACGAGCTCGCCCGCGTACGTCAACTCGTTCGTCCAGTCGGGATACCATATCGAATCGTCGTGGCCGACGAGCGAGGCCGGCGGTTTGATGAAGAAATCGGGCTCGTCCGGCCGCTCGTAATTCATCTGATCGAGCGTCTCGGCGAAGTTTCGGCCGACGCAGTACAGCGCCGACGGCGAACAGGGGTACGTGAGTTCCCCATCTTGGCCGACGACGTATTCGGCGTCCTGCGTGGTCACGACCCCCTCCTTGTACCGACCGCTGACGACGCCGCCCGGCGTCCGTAGTCGCGCTCGTCGCATACACGACGGCCGAGTGGGACCGTAATAAGCTCTCGTGAATCGGCGCTTCCAGCCACTCAGCAACGCCGTTCGGTCCTGTTGTCCGGTCGTGTGAGCTACTCCGCAGCTAGCTCGGCAAGCGCCGTCCCCAGCACCGCGGTTGCAGCCCCACAGTCGCTCCAGTCGGTCCACTCCAACGGACTGTGTGAGGCTCCGCCTCGGGAGGGAGCAAACAGCATTCCCGCATCCGTCACCTTTGCGATATGCATCGTGTCGTGGCCCGCGCCGGAGTGCATTTCGAGCGAGTCGACCTCCGATCGGGCTGCTGCATCCCGGATCGCGGCCGTGCAGCGGTCGGCCATGTCGATCGGCTCGATGTCGTACGGCCGCTCGAACGTCGTGACGACACCGCGTTCGTCTTCGAGGGCGGACAAGTACCCCTGGATGTGGCCGACGATCCGTTCCATCGACCCGTAGTCGATATCACGAACGTCGACGCCCAGATCGACGCGTCCCGGCACCACGTTGGTCGCGTTCGGTGCGATATCGAGTTTTCCCACTGTCCCGACGACGGTGTCGCCGTTCTCGGCAACGACGTCGTTCGTCTTGGCTTCGACCTCGAGCACGACCTCGCTGGCAGCCGCTAGCGCGTCTTTCCGATCGTGCATCGCGGTCGAACCGGAGTGATCGGCCTCGCCGACGATCTCGATCAGACACCGGATCGTCCCGGTGATCGAGGTGACGACGCCCACGGGCGTGTTCCCGTCTTCCAGTCGCTCGCTCTGCTCGACGTGAAGTTCGAGCCACGAATCCCACTCGCCCGCATCGATCCGTCCTTCTCCGCGGTATCCGGTGTCGATGAGTGCCTCCTCTAGGGTTACACCGTCGTCGTCTTCGAGTGCGAGCGCGTCTTCGACGGAGCGCTGGCCGCTCGCGACAGAGGACCCGAGGACGCCATCGGAGAACCGCACGCCCTCCTCTTCGGTGAAGCAGACGACCTCGATCGGTCGCCGGAGGTCGAGGTCGGCCGCTTGCAGCGCACGGACGGCTTCCAGCCCGCCGTAGACGCCCAACACGCCGTCGAAGATCCCGCCCTCCGGGACCGAATCGAGGTGACTGCCGGTCGCGACCGCCGGCGTGTCCCGGTCGACGCCCTCCGGCACCCATCGCCCGGCGATGTTTCCGACCGCGTCGATGCGAACGTCGAGTCCTGCCTGTTCCAGCTGCTCGACCAGATACGTGCGTGCCTCCTCGTTCGCCTTCGTCCCCGTGAGTGTCGTGCGACTGTTCCCCTCTTCGACTGTGAGTGCCCCGTACTCCGCGTTCTTCCGGATGTCGTTCCGTAGTCTTTCCTCGCTGACATTCGTGCGAATTCCCTCAGACATGGTTGCGATCTATGGGACAGTACACCACGACGTGGTTTGAAACTACCGATGCAGCCGATCCGTACTGGTGGCTCACTGCCTCGACCATCGTCCTGCAGTGATGGCTACGGTCGGTTCGCTCCGTAAAAATTCGATCGGTATCTCGCTCGTGGGTGACGGTTCGATCGCACGCCAACCGCGGACTCTCTGGCGTCCGTGGCCGCGTTAGACCTCTCTAATGGTGATTTTCTTCTGGCCGTCCTTGAGGGTCCCCTGCTCTAGCTCGACGAGTTCCTCGCGCGTCGCGTCGAGATTCGCGACGTGGTTGCCCGCCAGTTCTCCAGCAGGGCTTTTGAAACAGGTCGATCCACAGGGGACGAGGATCTCCTTCTCGTTGCGGTAGCCCGGGTAGAGCAGGATGTCGCCGCGCGAGGGGTACACCGTGTGGTTCTCGCGGGGGATCTCTGGCAGCTCGATCTCGTCGATGTTGACCCACGTCGCGTGGCCGCTCCAGCGGACGTGCATCAGATGCGATTCGTGCGGCAGGAAGTCCCGAAACGCCTCGACCGAACGCGGCGCTTCGTCTTCGAGCAGCTCGGCGGTAAACGTCCTCTCTTCTTCGATGTCGAACTCGAGTTGTCCCATACGCCGCACGAGACAGCTAAGCCGTATAATTGTTTTGATGTGCGGTTCGTTCGATCCACCGGAATGTCCGTCACCGGATCGCCGTCATCGACGGCCCGATCTCCCTACTGTGGAACGAGCCAATCACTCGGCCGAAACTGTTGGACCGATCGGCAACTTCCTTTTTCGCTGGATGTACCGGTGATTCTTACCCCAAATTATAATACAGGGGCCGGCAACCCATGAAACGCGATATCATGGAACAACAAGAGTCACGGAGTCACATAGTGTACGATATCGAGGAAAAGCCGCCGCTCGGGGAGGCGATCCCGCTCGGCCTCCAGCACGTGTTCGCGATGTTTCTCGGCAATATCGCGCCGGCGCTGATCATCGCCGGCGCAGTCGGGGTTTCGTCGGGGCAGACAACGTTCCTCGTCCAGATGGCGCTCGTCGTGGCGGGCGTCGCGACGCTCGTCCAGGCGTTCCCTCTCGGTCCGATCGGCGCGCGGTTGCCGATCATGATGGGGACGAGTTTCGCGTTCGTCGGAACGCTCGTAAGTATCGGCGGCCAGTTCGGGCTGGCGACGATCTTCGGTGCGTGTCTCGTCGGCGCGTTCGTCGAGATCCTGATCGGCTTCGGGTACGAGAAGATCGATCGGTTCTTTCCGCCGTTGGTGAGCGGTATCGTGGTGATGCTCATCGGGCTGACGCTCGTTCCGGTCGGGATGGACTACGCCGCCGGTGGTGCAGGGGCGGACAACTACGGTTCGTTGCTCAATCTCGGGCTCGCCGCACTCGTGTTCTTCGTCACGCTCGGGTTGAACCAGTTCTTCGAGGGGTTCGTCCGGATCGCGAGCGTGTTCATCGGCATCGTGGTCGGCTACGTCGTCGCCATCGTGATCGGCGTCGTGAACTTCACCCCGGTCGCGGAAGCCGGCTGGATCGCCGTACCAGTGCCGCTCCAGTTCGGGATCGCGTTCGAACCCAGCGCGATCCTCGCGGTCACGTTCCTCTACGTCATCACCGCCGTGGAGTCGATCGGGGATATCACTGGGACCGTCGCCGCGGTTAACCGATCACCGACGAAGGACGAAATTCGTGGTGGATTGCTCGCGGACGGAGTCATGAGCGCCATTGCAGCCGTCTTCAACGCCCTGCCGAACACCTCTTTCTCACAGAACGTCGGCGTGGTCAACTTCNCAGCCCGCTCAGAGATGTGTATAAGAGACAGATCTTCTCCAGCGGCGTCTCCCTCATCGCCAACGAGGCGGAGCTCACCCAACGAAATCTGACCATCCTGGCGGCCTCCATCGCGCTCGGACTGGCGGTCGAGTTCCGTCCGGAGGCGATTGCCGCCCTCCCCACCCTCGTCCAGTCCGTCGTGGGCTCCGGCATCACCATGGGGGGACTCAGCGCGCTCATCCTCAACGTTGTGCTCCCCGAAAGTGGCCGTGGCGTACCAGAAACCGAAGGCGGCACCGACACCAACGTACAGATCTCCGGGGAGGGTCCCGCCACGGACGAGGATTGACGTGGCGGGCCGATCAACGCTCCACCCATCCAGTCTGATTCCGTGACTCCGGCCGCTGCCGCTGTTGCCGTCGAACGTGAGCGCGTCAGAGCGGGATGTTGCCGTGGTCTTTCGGCCGCCTATCGGTCCGCTTGCGGGCGAGTACGCCGAGATCGCTCACGAGGCGCTCGCGTGTCTCGTGTGGTTCGATCACGCTGTCGACGTACCCGCGTTCGGCCGCCGAATAGGGATTGGCGAACTTTTCACGGTACTCGTCCATCAGCGTCTGGCGCATGGTCTCGGGATCGTCGGCGGCAGCGAGTTCGTCGCGATACAGCACGTTGACCGCACTGCGTGGTCCCATCACGGCAGTTTCCGCGCCGGGCCACGCGTAATTGGTGTCCGCACCGAGGAGCTTCGACCCCATCACGATGTACGCGCCGCCGTACGCCTTTCGGAGAATCACCGTCGACAGCGGCACGGTGGCCTCGGCGTAGGCGTAGATCAGTTTCGCGCCGTGACGGATGATCCCGCCGTGCTCCTGATCAGTACCGGGCATGAATCCCGGAACGTCCACGAGCGTCACGATCGGGATATTGAACGAATCGCAGTACCGAACGAACCGCGCGCCCTTCTGACTCGCCTCGATATCCAGGGTGCCCGCATTGACGCACGGCTGGTTCGCGACCACGCCGACCGGCCGGCCGTCCATCCGCGCGAACCCGGTCACGAGGTTCCGTACGTACGCCGAATGAATCTCGAAGAAGGACCCTTCGTCGACGATACCGTCGATGACTGCAGTTACGTCATAGGGCTTTCGGGGATCGTCAGGAACGATCTCACTGATTGTGGCGTCGCAGTCGGGAGGGTCCCGGGGGTCGGCCCGTGGCGGCTCCTCGACGTTGTTCTGCGGCAGATACGAGAGCAGCTGCCGGATGGCGTCGAGTGCGGCTCCCTCGGTCTCGTAGGACAGATGGGCGACGCCACTCTCGGTGGCGTGGGTTCTCGCCCCGCCGAGCTCTGCCATCGAGATCTCCTCGCCGGTGACTGTCTCGACCACGTCCGGCCCGGTGATCATCATGTGACTGGTCTCTTCGACCATCACTGTGAAATCCGTCAACGCGGGCGAGTACGTCGCGCCGCCAGCACATGGGCCCATGATCGCCGAAATCTGCGGAACGAGTCCGCTCGCCCGGACGTTCTGCCGGAAGATCTTCGCGAACCCTGCGAGCGAGTCGAGTCCCTCCTGAATCCGTGCGCCCGCCGAATCGTTCAGCCCGACGATCGGCGCACCGTTGTCGATCGCTTTGTCCATCACCGTACAGATCTTGTCGGCGACGGCCTCGCCAACCGACCCTCCCAGAACGGTGAAATCGTGGGCGAACACGAACACCGTGCGGCCGTCGACCTCGCCGTACCCCGTGACGACGCCGTCGCCTGGAACCCCGCGCTCGTCCATATCGAAGTTCGTCGAGCGGTGTTCGACGAACGTGCCGAGTTCGCGGAACGTGTCGTCGTCGAGGAAGTAATCGATCCGCTCGCGCGCAGTCAGCTTCCCCTTCTCGTGTTGGGCTGCGATACGCTCGGCACCGCCGCCACGTTTGGCTTCCGTCCGCCGGCGACGGAGTTCCTCGGTGGGTGACTCCTCGATGGCTAACTCCTCGATCGGCGACTCCTCGGTAGCGGCAACGAGCGCTGCTGCCTCGATCTCGGCGAGCCGGACGGCCGAAACCTCGATCCCCACACTACCCCTCCACGTTTCCGAATCTCTGCCGAATCGTTCTCGGTGTGTCCTCGCTGGCAAGTGCCACAGCAGTGCTGTAGCTGATCGGTGCTGGTGCAATCGAGAGCGCACACGTATGGTTTGTCAATGACATCCGTTTGGATTGTTTTCGTTCCAGAACCCGCCGCAAATGATTCGATCCGACACGTTGGGGGCCCGAACGGACCGATCAGCTGTCAGTGATCGCATCGAGGACCTCAGCGGCATGACCATCCGGGGAGACGTCCTCAAACGCAGCCTCGATTTCGCCACTCGGATCGACGAGGTAGGTGTTGCGGGACGCGGTCGTGTTCGTCGTTCCATCGTCGTCGCTCGTCTCGTAGCTTTCGTAGGCCGCTGCGACCTCCCCGTCGATATCGCTCAACAGCGGGAACGGGATGTCGTTCGTCTGTTTGAATTCGTGGATGTCCTCTACCGAGTCCGTCGAGATACCGAACACCTGCACGTCCTGATCCTCAAACGCCTGCCACGAGTCCCTGAAGCTCCTGGCTTCGATCCGGCAGCCCTCTGTCCCGGCTTTGGGGTAGAAGTACACGACGCGGTGCTGTCCCGCGAAGTCCGACAGCTTCACTGGCTCGCCGTTCTCGTCGGAGAGTTCGAAACTGGGGGCTTGTGTGCCTGGCTCCAACATATCTTGTCAGTGTATCATCTGGCATAAAATCGTTTCGCTCGCGCGACTCGCTCGAAATGGCGAAATCGCTCAGTCGTCGCCAGTTTCCTTCGCGACGGCCTCGCTGTCGGAGACGTTACCGACGGGGCTCTCCTGTGGGAGCATGAGATTGAGGACGAGCGCAGCGAGTCCGCCCATGACGACGCCCGAGCCGAACAGCGTCTGCACCATCTCGGGGAGGTTCTGCACCAGTTCGGGCCGGAAGGTGACGCCCAGCCCGAGTGAGACTGCGGCGGCGATGATGGTCGTGTTGCGCTGGGTGAGGACGACCTCGCGGTGGATGATGTTGAGACCGCTGGTGAAGATCTGCGCGAAGAGGATGAGCGTGCCGCCACCGAGGACGGGATCGGGAACCGTCGTGATCACCGCACCGACCTTCGGGATGAACCCACCGACGAGGAGGATGACACCGCCGATCCCGACGATGAACCGACTGGCGACGCCGGTGAAGCTGATCAGCCCGACGTTCTGCGCGAAGGCCGTGTTCGGGAACGCCCCGAAGATGGCCGCGATACCGCTCATGACCCCGTCGCCGAGTAGCCCGCCGCGGATCTGGCGGTTCGATGCGTTCCGTCCTGTCTCGGCGACGATCGCCGAGACGTTGCCGATGGTCTCCATGGCAACGATGAGGTAGACGGCCGCGACGGCGAGGATCGCGCCCGGATCGAACACGATGCCGAACTTCAGCGGGACGGGCACGGCGAACCAGCCCGCCTGTGCGATCGGCGAGAAATCGACGATTCCGAGAAACACCGCGACGACGTAGCCGAGGAAGATCCCGAAGAACACGCTCGCGATCCGAAGGATACCCCGGAAGAACTGGTTCAACGCGAGCGTTACGAGGAAGACGAGTGAGGCCACGCCGAGATTCATCAACGAGGCGTAGCCTGCCGCGCCCGGTCCGGCCGACGCGCCGGCCGCGTAGTCGATACCCGTCGGGATCAGCGTCAGCCCGATGAGCATCACGACGGTGCCGTTGACCACCGGTGGAAAGAGCGGCTTGAACCGCTCGTAGTTCGCCCCGATGAATATCTGGAGGACCGATCCGACGAGCGCAGCCCCGAATATTGCTGGCAGCCCCCCATCTTGGCCGACGAGAAGCAACGTACCGAGGAACGCGAAACTCGTCCCCATCATGATCGGCAGCCGAGCGCCGACGGGACCGACGGGATAGGCCTGCACCAGGCTCGCGACACCCGCTACGACGAGCGCCATCTGGACGAGGAACGTCGTCTGCCCGGTTGCGAGTCCGATCGTGGATGCGATGATCAGCGGAACGGCGATGTTCCCGAGCACCATCGCAAGCACGTGCTGGAAGGCAAGCGGGATCGCTTCCCCGAGCGGTGGCTTCTCCTCGATGTCATACACGACGCTCGACCGCCCACTCTCGTCTGTCTGTGCCATGTGACACCTGGACTTGGGTCCACCGTACAGTCACTTAACGATGCTGGTTTCAACAGTCACCGATCGACACGGTGATTGGTATCGATTCGATACCGACGGACGTTCCGTACCGTCTCCTTACGGTTCAGGCCCGGACGTTGTGCAGAAACGATTGGCCGTTCCGTTGTCAAATCCTGGCACGTAGACGAGCCCAATTTTGTCGCGTTGGTCGTTTCGTGCTCTTGCTCCGAACGATCGCAGACGGGCTCCTATGCCGCCGTGGTCGACCTCCCGCGGACAAAACACGGCAGTTCTAACGAACGTGCCGTGTCCAGGCGTACCCGATCAACTTCCTCGATACGTGGTGTAGCTGCCGGGTGACAGTAGCAAGGGGACGTGATAGTGCTCGCTGGCGTCGTCGATAACGAACCGCACCGGCACCGTCTCCAGGAATGTCGACTCAGACGAGCGCTGCCGATAGTACTCACCAACCTCGAACAGGAGCTGGTACGTTCCGGCTTCCATCTCCTCGGGAGTCAGCAGTGGCTCATTGAGGCGGCCGTCGTCGTTGGTTGTCCCGTCGGCGATCGTCTCGGCGTTGCCGTCGGCATCCAGCCGCTGGAGCGTCACCGTGACGCCTTCGGCGGGTCCCTCTTGGCTCGTGTCGAGCACGTGCGTCGTGAGCTCTGCGGCCATCGGTTTACTCCTCGTCGAGGTCGTCGCGGTTCATCGAGAACTGCTGGTAGCCCGTCGGGCGGGCGGGCTCGCGCAGCACTCTGACGTCCTCGTCGCCGTCGATCTCTTCGCGGACCGCGATCCAGGTCTGATTGTTGGCCTCGAAATTGACCGATTCGAGCTGCGGGAACCGTTCGAGCACGCGCAGACCGATCTGGTAGATGAGGTCCTGAATGGATCGCGAGTAGACTTCATCGAACATGACGTGGGCGATGTCGCGCACCTGTTCGGACGCGACGTAACGCTGTGGCTCCTCGCCGAGGCAGTCCTCCGGATCCTCGTAGTTCCAGAAGATGTCCATCGAGACGTACAGCGTGCGATCCTCGCGCTCGGGCAGGGTCGTGTGCTCGTCCTGAACGTAGTCGGTGAACGCACTGCCCTTCACCTTGACCAGCTGCAGGTCGGTGATACCGCTGTTCTGTTCTTCGATCTGCGGGCCATCGTCGCCGCGGGTAAGGTAGACCTCACCGAAACCGGACTCGTTGTCCGAAACGCGGAAGACGAGTTCGCTCGGCTCGAAGTCACCGTCGCCGGTGGGCACGTCGAGCTCGTCGAACGGGATCTGGTCGGCCGACATCTGGATGGCGTCGATCTGGGAGTACTGCTCCAAGAACCGACGCCCCGTGAAGTCGAGGAACCCCTCGACCGTCGCGCCGTCGTACTCGCCCAGCTGGTACTGAACGAAGTTCTTCATCGAGTCCGTCGCGACCAGATTGCTGTTGTCCGCCTCCTCGAAGTTCTTGAAGAACTCGTCGCCTTCGAGCCGAACGCGAACGTCCAGGCCGAGCAGCGTGTTATCCCGACCGTCGAACGAGGATTCCGGAATCGTCCGGACGTTCTCGAGCGGCGACGCGTAGGTTCGGTAGATACCGATCTTTTCCTTACCGTAGTTCATCAGCCGCTCACCCTCCTCTGGTTCGGGCGAACGGTGTTTATTGGTCGTCATACCCAACTGTGTGGTTGTCCCACCCACTACAAAAGCTTTTATACTCGGTTCATCATGAGGATTTAGGCGTTTCGACGGTCCGAGTACACACAACCCGACCGGTTCAACGACTGAAACCGTCTCTCGTACCTCGATCGACGTCCGTTATCCGAGTATGAGATTTCAAGAACACGAATGGGACAGTGCACCGGGAAACGGCGCGAGTATCTCCCTCCCGTTCGCAGATTCGATCGGAATCCCCGTCAAGAAGCGTCGAGACGTCTGTGTGTCTCAAGCGCGCAGCATATCGTCGAGTCGGAGTCGAGCGATCTCATGGACTTCGTTGAGAGCGGTGTGGAACTCCTCGGGTTTCGAGTGACCGACCCGTTCTTCCATCGCTTCTCTGATCGCGTTCGGTGATTCGTCCCGCACCGCCATGATGAACGGGAACCCGAACTTCTCCCGATACTCCTCGTTCAACCGTTGGAACGCCTCGTACTGGTTCGGGCTCAGCTGATCGAGCCCGGCGGAGGCTTGCTCCTCTTCCGACGCTTCGGTCATCTCGGTCTGTTCACCGAGATCGGGGTGTTCCCGCAGTAGTGCCGTCTTTTCGTCCCGCGACGCGTTCCGGACGGCGCTTTCCATCGCTCCGTGCAGGTCCTCGACCGAAGCGAACGGCCGTTCCGACTGGGCTTGCTCGGCAACCCACGGCGACGACTCGTACACGTCACCCAGAATTTCTACGAAGGTCCCGTCATCGGTCTGGTTTAACTCTTCGATCGTGAGTTCGCTCATCGCTTTTCGGTAGTGCGTCTATGCGTCACTTAAATCGTTCTCTTCGGTTGCGGGTTGTTCACTTGCTACCGATATGAAGATCGACTCTTCTCGACACGCTCGAAAAAGATGACGGAGATTGCTGGAAATATTCAATATTTGACAAATTCCCTTTGAGAACGTGGATATAAGTGAAGCTGACGCCCAGCGTTAGCTCCCAACCATTATACGTTGCTGAGTAGAATTGGCGATCGATGTCCGTGGACACAGTCATCTCGAACGGAACCATCGTGACGGGCGAGAGCACGTTCGGCGGTTCCATCGCGATCGACGATGGGACGATCGTCGGTATCGGTTCCGAGCACACGTTACCAAAGGCGTCCCGGACGATCGATGCGTCCGATCGTCTCGTGCTGCCGGGCGTCGTCGACCCGCACGTGCATATCGACGATCACGTTTCGCTCGATACGTACGAAACCGCTACCAGTGCCGCCGCACTCGGCGGGGTGACGACAGTCATCGATTTCGGCTGGCAAGCATACGTCGGCGAGGAGAGTGCGTGGGACGAGGAGGGCTCACTACAGGAGGGTGTCGAGCGCAAGCGCGAAACGGCCGAGAACCCGATGGTCGATTTCAGTCTGCACGGCGGGATTCTCCGCGAGGGATCGGACCTCTTCGACGAAATGGCTGATCTCGTCGATGCCGGCATCACCTCCTTCAAGATATACAGTACCTACGAGTTCGGTCTCTCGAACGGGTACATCCGGAAGGTATTCGAGAAGCTCCGAGACCTGGACGCCGTCGCGGTCGCCCACACCGAAGACGATAGCGTCTGTCGCTCTCTGACAGCTGAGTTCCGGGATGCGGGACACGATGATCCACAGCGGCTGCCCGAAGCACGACCGGACTACGCAGAGGCGATGGCTGCCGACGATGTCGCCCGACTCGCTCGGGAAATCGGTACGAAGTACTATGGTTTCCACACCTCCTCTCGAAAAGCGGCGGATGCACTCGCACGATACCAGCGCGATGGAAGCTGTATCCGTGGCGAGGCGTGCGTCCACCACACGACCCTCACGGACGAGATACATCGGGAGTTGGGGAACCTCGCAAAACTCACACCCCCACTCCGGACTGCTGACGACAACGATGCGCTGTTCGAACACCTGCGCGAAGGGGCCCTGAGCGTCGTCTCGACCGACCACGTCGCACAGACACGCGACCGCAAAGAAAACACTGAGTGGTGGGAGAACCCGTTCGGAGCGAACGGTTTGCAGCGGAGTCTGTCAGTGTTCCACGACGAGGCGGTAAACGAACGTGGCTTTTCGTATCCATTCCTGGTTCGGACGATGTGTACCAATCCGGCACGAACCTTCGGACTCTCGGAAAAAGGAACACTCGAACCCGGGACCGACGCCGATATCGTGGTCTTCGATCCCAACGACACCCACACGATCTCGGCGACGGACAACGCCTCGGTTGCCGACTACTCGATCTACGAGGGTCGTGAAGTAACCGGTCGTGTCGAAACGACATTAGTCCGTGGCGAGATCGTCGCCGACGACGGAGAGATCGTTGAGTCCGGTCACGGGACCTTCGTCCCGCGTGAGCGGCCGGATTGGAGCATCTGATGCCCGTAGTATCAACTCCCACAGGTACGATGATCTCACCGGAGCGGGACTGATTGCTGCTGAAGCGCTTGACCGAAACCTGCTGTTCCAACACGATGTCTGATGTTATAGCTTTCTCAGGTTCGGACTCGGATCTCAAAGACATCGATGCTTCGTATCCTGTCCAAGATATGAACAGCAGTTTCCGAGAAACGATCTTTCCAGAGGAAGAAATTCCGTTTCTTAGAACGATTGAGTCGTTTTGAACGGCCGTTTCATTCACAGTATCTTGCAGAATACTCTGGTTGATGTGCCGGTAGCGCTCGTCTTCACACGTCTACTGCCTATTGATCTCGAGGACATCGATGTTTAGTACACGCCACCAGCATGCTGGTGCAATGTGTGTTTCACTTCTGTTCGGTCATCGTCCCTTCGAACCTCTCTCGTCCGATCTGTTCGGTGTCGGAACGGTACGGTATGCTGCCTACCGGCAAGCTCGTCGGAATCAAGCGAACACGATTTCATCGGCGTAGCAGCGGTCCGTCTTGGCGTGCAGAACAATTCGCTCCACGACCGGATAGACCGTTGCGCCGATATACACTCTGGGGTCAGTATAGCGATCGTAACACCCTCGGTTGTCACTGCACCCGACTGTGCTGAGAAGTATCGTACTGTGTCTGATAGAAACAGGCGTTTCCTATACAAAGGAATGAGCCTTCACTTGATCGTACGTCACACTGAGATTGACGACATTTTGCCCGACGATCCCCCCGCTTAGACTCGATCCCTGACTTTCGTATCGTCGTCGCCAGCGTTCGTGGTCATTTCTATGGCTACGTGATCGAACTGTTGATCTCATGTAACGCTAATACGACCATTACTTGGTGGCCGGGTAGAGGAGATTCTCAGACGCCATTACATCGCAACTATTTCGATTGGGGATCAATACTCCAATGAATGATGGTTGTTGTGAGTGATGTCGACGGTCTACCAGCGCTTGGTGCTTGGCCGACTGTTGTTCTGGAGCTCCTGGATGTGGGATATCCGCATACGTCGGTCTGAGACACCTCCCTACCGATGGTTCGGTCGAAACAGCTGTGGTGGCCGCTCGAATCGGTGTGAGCGAGAGTGGACCGATCCAGCGCGTCTCTATAGGGTTGACGAGCACCTTGATGTGGTACTCGTCGTGTGCCTCGTAGACCGTGAAGTAGTTGCCAGTAGCCGCGACGGTGGCTTCGCTGCTAGCGTACTCTTCGGTGAGTGTGTCAGGTTCGCGTTTTCAACGCGCATCTCTCGTTTAACGCTCCCATCTTGGTCTATCACAACGACTTGCGATTCCGTCTTGTGTAAACCCACCCAAAATAGTCCCTAATGCAGCCTCTGGTGTGACTGCGCGAACCGGAACGTCACCCGGACTGGCTTGCTGTCCGGCTGCACAGCCGGATAGTGTTCTCTGGTTCCTTCGCCTATGAGATCCGTCAGTGCCCCACGCTTTGAGCGCAGTCTCGTTGACGGCCTTTACGACTCTCTCTCATATTTTACGTTCCAGGAACTGGAGCAGAGTCCTCATAGAGTCAGACCCTACAGATGAGCGTCCGAATCTACCGTCATGCGGTCATGTCGGAAGTGTAGTAACGCAGCTATCGTTGTTACGGACAAATGTAAAGCATGTGACTATCCAGGGTCAGACCGACAACCGAGGCTTTGAGTGTGTGCCAGCTGGCGTCGACAAGTAACACACGGGGTCCCGATCGGGATGCATAGTGACACCAGCAATACTGTTATCAAAATCGAGTGCGCCAGCATACTACTCAGTAGTAGTGAACACGTCACACTGTCTCATACGAAGAAACACTAGCATTATAATATGCTTTAGTTAACTATCATCGGAACTCTACTACATTTGGTATACTTTGAGACGATCAATGGCACGAATGGGGTCTCTTTGAATGAAAAACGTTAATTCATCATTGCTGAATTGTCTTCAGCATCGGGAACGGAAATGGTATTATCGAAATGGTGTGGAAAAGCTATCGACACGACCGTGTACTACCTTTGCTTCGTTTTGGACGTCAGTTCCCGATGTGGCCTACTTCGTTCAGCAATAGTGAATACTATCTATGAATACGTAACGTTCAGCTCGATCACGTTCACAGCTTCGAGCACTCGGCTCGGTAGCTCGTCAGTGAAACGCTCGTCTTGGATTCGGTTCGAGGGTCCGGAGACACTTATCGCACCGAGCACTCGATTCTTGTTGCTGAGAATCGGCGCTGCAACACACCGGAGACCGGTGATTCGTTCCCCGTCGTCGAATGCAACTCCTCGTTCGCGTATCTCAGCGAGTTCCTTGTCGAGGGTTTCTCGATCTGTGATGGTGTTCGAGGTCGAACCGACGAGACCGTGTCTCTCGATGATTTCCTCAACTCGCTCCTCCGAAAGATGAGCGAGAATCGCTTTTCCGAGCCCAGTTCCGTGAAGGGGTACCCGTGTTCCGACGTGAGCTTCGACTTGAACCGCCTTCTTGCCGCGAGCTCGGTGGAGGTATGCCCCCCGTCCGTGTTCTTCGATCATCAAGTTCGCGAGTTCACCTGTGGTCGCTGCTAGGTCATCAACCTCCGGTTTGGCGATTCCGTAGATCTCCAACTGTGATCTGGCGTACGCGCCGTATTCGAGTGGCCTAATACCGACGTAATAGGTCGATCCGTCTTTCACGACGTACTCTTCCTGAACGAGCGTGCTCAGATAGTTGTGAACCGTGCTCTTCGGAATATCGAGATAGGTGGCGAGTTCCGAGACCCCGGCACCGTCGAGTTCCTTGAGCGCATCCAGGATATTGAACCCGGTTTCGACCGACTTCACCGCGTGCTTTGCTCGCTTGGTCATAGTGATCATGACGCACCCATCTATCTTGAAAGGTTCGCTTGGTTGCGCCGATTGAGTTCCAAATGACTGAACACTCCAATCCTCTCTTCGTTACATACTCGTGACTCTCTCAGACCCGACGAACGGTGTTGGTGAGCGTTCCGATGTTTTCGATGGTGATCTCGATCTCATCCTCAGGATGGAGGGTGAACTCCTCGTCCGGAACGAGTGCCGTCCCCGTAAGCAGAACGGCTGTTTCCGGGACAGGGTTGCTTTTCGTGAGAGCCGATGCGAGTTCGTCACAGGTCTTCACCATCTCAGAGGTGGCGGTCGTTCCTTCGAAGACCGGTTCGCCTCCTCGGGAGATGGTCATCTCGATTGCCAGGTCGTGAGGATCACCGACCGTATCCGGGGTAACGACGCACGGACCGATCGCGCAACAACGGTCGTACACTTTGGCCTGGGGAAGATAGAGCGGATTCCGGCCTTCGATCGATCGACTGCTCACGTCGTTACCGACTGTGTATCCCACGATGGAACCGTCGTAGAGGACGACGGCGAGCTCCGGTTCCGGAACGTCCCACTCAGAGTCGCTCCGTATGCCGACGTCCTTTTCGGGCCCCACCGTGCGCGACGGGGTCGCCTTGAGAAATATTTCCGGACGATCGTTGCCGTAGACCTGACTGTAGACGTCCGGGTTCCCACTTTCGGCTTGGCGCGCCTTCTCACTGATGTGGTAGGTCACGCCCGCTGCCCAGACCTCTTCGGCCACGACCGGCATCCGGTGGTGGCTCGTCGACTCGGAACTAACGGGCGGTGCGTTGGCGATCACGGCATCCACGATATCGTTGATGTCTCGGTCCACTACTGCTGCGGTTCGAGCGAGATCCATGAAGCCGGTTATCTCGGGACGGGCAGCTGTCAGGTCGTATTCGGCTCCGTCCGTTCGAACTACCAGGCGCGAATCACAGCCATCCGCTACTCTGTAGTATCGCATACGTCCTGGCTAACTCATCGGAGGACGTATAATTGTATCGCAAACCGTGATGGATCGGCAACGTATCCCGACGAACGTGGCACCGTCGGGTTGCTACTTCCGATATCAGTACTCAATATCCCGACTATAGGCTCTGATTCGTTGGTGGACTGTTTCAGCCGCCGACGAGGACACGACGGAAGATCATAAGTAGGAGGGTGTCTACTACCTGGACGCATGTCGACCGAGTACGACAATTTCGTGGGCGGAGAGTGGCTTCCGTCCGACGACGGCGAGACGTTCACGGTACGCAACCCGGCGGCCACCGACGAGATCGTGAGCCGCTACCAGCGCTCGACGGAGGAGGATGTCGACGCGGCCGTGGCCGCGGCGGCAGCCGCCCAGCCCGACTGGGCCGCCATGCCGGGTCCCGAACGCGGCGCGATCCTCCGCCGAACCGGCGAGTTGCTCGCCGAGCGCAAGCAATCGCTCGTCACCACCCTCACCACCGAGGAAGGGAAGACCACCGCCGAGGCCACCCCCGAGGTCCAGCGCGCGATCGACATCTTCCACTACTACGCCGAGAAGGCCCGCGACTTCGACGGCACGGTGAAGGCCGCCAGCGGCCGAGACAAGACCCTCCACACCCGCAAGGAGCCCATGGGTGTCGCCGCGCTCGTCACACCGTGGAACTACCCGATCGCCATCCCCGCCTGGAAGCTCGCGCCCGCTCTCGCCACCGGCAACGCCGTCGTCATCAAGCCCGCCTCCGAGGCCCCCAGCCTCGTCCGCGCGATCGTCGACTGTCTCGACGAGGCGGGCCTCCCCGCCGGCGTCGTCAACTTCCTCACCGGCTCGGGCAGCGAGATCGGCGGACCGCTCGTCTCCCACGACGACGTTGATGTGGTCTCCTTTACGGGGAGCACCCGGGTCGGCACTACCGTCTACGAGCAAAGCGTCGCCGACGGCAAACGTGCCCAGTGCGAAATGGGCGGGAAAAACCCCGCCGTGGTGCTTCCCAGCGCCGACATCGACGAGGCGGTCGAGGTGGTCGGCGCGGGCGCGTTCGGCGTCACCGGCCAGGCCTGTACCGCGACCTCGCGCGCGATCGTCCACGAAGAGGTCTACGAGGAGTTCGTCGCGGGGATCGTCGACCACGCCCAGGAGATCACGGTCGGTGACGGCCTCGACGGGGCGGACATGGGTCCACAGGTCAGCGAGAGCGAACTCGACGGCACGCTCCAGTACATCAACATTGCTCAAGACGAGGGTGCACGTCTCGCGGCCGGTGGCTCCCGCCTCGACGAGGGCGATCACGCCGACGGCCACTACGTCGAACCGACCGTCTTCGCCGACGTCGAGACCGGCATGCGGATCGCCCAGGAGGAGGTGTTCGGGCCGGTGCTCGCGGTCATCCCCGTAAGTGACTTCGATGAGGCCGTCAGCGTGGCCAACGACAGCGAGTACGGCCTCTCGGCGAGCGTCCTCACCGACAGTCTCAGCGAGGCCGAACGCTTCTCCAGGCAGATCGAAACCGGCGTGGTGAAAGTCAACGAGAAGACTACCGGCCTGGAGCTGCATGTCCCGTTCGGCGGGGTCAAACAGTCCTCGACCAACACCTACCGCGAACAGGGTGATGCCGGCCTCGAGTTCTTCACTACCACCAAAACCATCTATACCAACTTCTGAAAACGGTTGTCTGAGGGGATCGATAGCGGGAGCACCGACATCTCGGTGTTTTCCGTGGACGCTCTGCCGATCTCGGTGACAACGATCGGTTTCTGTGAACAAGGTTGTCGTCGAACCGAGGGCAAAGACTAAGCTGGTGGTGCTGCATCGATACTGCATGCGCCCGTCATTAGTTCTCCCACCGAATCGTGACGAACGCTGGGATCTTGCGAAACAGATCGGCGTCGAGACCGCTGTGGTCCACACGCTCGAAATCGGAGATAGGTCGCGCCCTTGGCGCTACACCGAACTCCTTGACCTCGTCCAGAACTTTCGGGAGTACGGGATCGAGGTCGGGGCGATTGAGGGATGCGTCCCCATTTCCGACACTACCCGCCTCGGTCGCGAAGGCAGAGACGAAGAAATCGAGCGATTCAAACAGTATCTCCGGAACCTCGGCGAGCTGAATGTACCCGTCGTCGCCTATGACTGGATGGCAGGGACGCGCTGGGCACGTACTTCCACTGCGGTTCTCTCTCGGGGCGATTCGTTGACCACGGCCTACGACGACCAGTTGATGACGAGTGCACCCCCACAGGAGCTCGCCCCTGTTGCCGCCGAAGAGCTCTGGGAGGGTCTGAAGCACTTCCTGAACGAAGTTGTTCCGATCGCAGAGGAGGCTGGTGTGAAGCTGGCGCTCCATCCCGACGACCCACCTATTGATCGTCTCCGAGGTGTCGATCGGATCGTGACGTCACCCGACAACTACGGACGAATCATGGAGATATACGAGAGCGAATACAACGGCATTACGTTCTGTCAGGGAAACTTCGCCGCGATGGGTGCCGACATCCCCGCGGCGATCAAACGGTTCGACGACCGGATCAATTTCGTTCACTTCCGGGACGTCCACGGAACAGCCGACCGGTTCGTGGAGACCTGGCACGACGACGGACCGACGGACATGCACGCCTGTATCGAGGCGTATCGTGAGATCGGGTTTGAGGGACCGGTTCGGCCGGACCACGTACCGACAATGGCCGGAGAGACGAACAGCAATCCGATGTACATGACGCTCGGGCGCCTCTTCGCTATCGGGTATCTGAAAGGATTGCTTGAATCGACGGACGGGTAGCCGGACGCCAGGCTCCTTCCTACCGGAAACTCCGAGGGCCGATCCATCTATTATTTCACCGCCTATCGGCTTTCATCGACACACAAGATATAAGTGAGGTCCCGTAAACGTGTCTTGTGTAGGCAGACAACATGGAAACATTCGAAACCAACGACGATCACGTGATTGTGAGACTCGATTCCGGGGACATGGCGCTTGAATCGATCACCGAAGCCTGCGAGGAGCACGATATCGACACCGGTGCTATCGTCTCCGGCATCGGAACATTCAGAAATCTGAATATCCATTACGTACCGACGGCAGAGTTCCCCGACGAAAAGTCCGAACGAAACACCTTCCTCAATCTGGAGGGTGCGTGGGAGGTCGGCACTATCGACGGCGCGATCGCCGATGGGGACCCTCACCTCCACGTCATTGCGTACAACGGTGACGAAACGGTGGCCGGTCATCTTGAGGATGGATGCGAGGTCCACATTCTTAGTGAACTGACCATCCGGAAGTTCGACGGGCCGGAGATGACCCGTCGACCCAATGAGAAGAACGTCGGTACGTTGCAGTTGAAGTAAGGCGGTATCAGTCGAAGGATCCGTAATTTATGACCGAATTTCCGGAAATCACAGTAGCAGGGAAAACGGCAGTTGTCGTCGGTGGGACGAGCGGCATCGGTGAGGGAATCGCGTTGGCGTTCGCCGACGATGGGGCCGACGTGGTCGCGACCAGCCGAACCGAAGCCGCCGTGGCCGACACCGCCGAGAAGATCAGAGGATACGGCGTAGAGACCCTCGAACAGACGTGCGACGTCACCGACTATTCCTCGATCGAAGCACTGCGTGACAGCGTTCTTGAGACGTTCGGACAGGTCGACATCCTGGTCAATTCGGTTGGGACCGCCGCTCGGACGGAGTTTCTCGATCTGAGCGAGGAAGGATGGCTCGACGTGATCGACGTACTGCTCAACGGTGTGTTCCGTTCGTGTCAAGCGTTCGCTCGGGAGATGGACGAAGGGAGCATCATCAACATCTCGTCGATGTCGGCCGATCTGGCGCGGAGTCGTCTGATGCCGTACTGTGCCGCCAAAGCCGGCGTGAACAGTCTGACCCAGTGTGCAGCGAAGGAGCTGGCACCTGACGTGCGGGTGAACGCGATCGCTCCCGGATTCGTAATGACTCCGTTGACCAAGGAGGAGTACGCTGAGGGAACTGAGATACGAAAGCAAGTCGACGACCGAACACCGGTCGGACGGGTTGCCGACCGCGAGGAGATTGTAGGTTCCGCGATCTATCTCGGCAGCGAGGCCGCGAGTTTCACCACCGGCGAGGTAGTGTACGTTGACGGCGGCTTCACGAAAAACGCGTTGTGATCAGTCGCGTGGGGAGGGCGATTCCACGACGTACTCCTCCGCGATCGTTTCCAGTTTCCGGAAGACGTTCGGATCGACCGGTACGCCTGTTTCGAGGTTCTCTTCCATAGCGCGTGCTTCGATCTCGCCAGGAAGCAGCACTTCAGGAACCCCCTCGTCGGAGGGCATGTTTTTGATGTCTTCGATCAGCCGATCGACATCAGCGATGAACTCACCGACGGTCCGAAGCGTGGCGACATCAATGGAGAGATAAAAGTGACCGACTCCCATCGATGTCTCGAACTCGTCGTAAAGTGAACTAACCTCGACGCTGTGGTTTGCGCCGGAGAGGAGCCCAGCAAGGAGTTCGACGACGACACCGAGGCCGTATCCTTTGGCCCCGCCGAGCGGCCGTAGTGCATTGATTTTCTCGGGATCGGTCGTTGGCTCTCCTTGGTCATCCACTCCCCAGTTTTCCGGAACCTGTTCTCCCTTCTCCGCCGCGACGTGATCGATCTTCCCCATCGCGACGACACTAGTGGCCATGTCGAGTGTGATCGGGAACTCTTGAGAAGACGGCACCGACACCGCGATGGGGTTCGTGCCGAGGTACGGCTCCCGCCCTCCGAACGGGATCACCTCCGCGGGAACGTTCGTCATCGCCATCCCGATACAGTCCTCGTCGGCTGCCATTTCCGTGTAGTACGCTGCCGTGCCGAAGTGGTTGCTGTTCCGTACCACCCCGACTGCTACCCCAGTTCGCTTCGACATGGAGATCAACCGCTCCATCGTTCGCTTTCCCGCACTTTGACCGGGACCGTTGTCGGCATCGACGACCAGCGCACCTTCTGACCGTTCGTCGATGTCGATTTCCGGATCGCTGTTGAACCCGCCTGCATCCAAGTGAGCGACATACGGTTCAAGCCGCGCAACGCCGTGGGAACTGACACCCCGCAAGTCGGCCCTGACGAGTGCTTCTGCAACGATGTCATGGTGTGGCGCTGTAAGGCCGGCGTTGCGGAGGATCGCTGCTGCGAACGATTCTAACGATTCCGGGTCGAAACGAAGCGTCTCTGTCTGCGACATCGGTACTCACCTCTTTACAGAAGTGCTCTTAAAAAAGTGTTTTGTAGCCCTTCCAACGTTTACCTTGGCACGGCGTTGACGGTATCTCTGCCTGCTAATCCATAGAACATGGAGCAAGGGTAGGTGACAATTGTTTGTGTCATGAAAATGATTAATACTTCGAAGAACCGTCCTCACGATGAGGGGTACTTATCTCGACATCGCGTCGCATCCGTGAATGGATTCGAGCCAATAATCGGTACTCCAACCATTCCTCTTGCACGCTGCATCGAACAGTGATCGGTGTAGAGCATCAGTAGGGACAGATATATATAATAGAAGCATGCATTGGTAATCGAAGTCATGCCAAACCGAGAAACCAGCGGTTCGAACCACGGTTCCATCCGTCGTCGAAAATTCCTCGCGAAAGGTACAGCAGTCGCTAGTGCGGCGCTTTTGGCTGGTTGTAGTGGTGGCGACGGTGGCGGTGATGGTGGCTCGAACAATGCAAGTGGGGGCGGTGGTGCGACTAATGACAGCTCAGACACGAGCAATAGCACCGGGGGCGGCGGTGCTACTGGGAACGCCTCCAACGCAAGCAACGCGAGCGGAGGCGGTGGTGGTAGTAGCGACTACAGCGGCCTCACTATCCAATATTGGAACAGGTTCCACAACAATTCTGGAGAGGCAAATAACGCTATAAGGCAGGCAATCGGTAGGTTCGAAGAAGAAACAGGGGCGACTGTTAACGTCCAGTATTCTTCGGGTGAGCCCGGTCAGCGATGGCTTACCCTTGCAAGGGAGGGGAATCGACCCCATATAATGGATCAGGTCGCTGGACAGGTTGGACCATTTGTTGAGTTAGAGATCATAAAGCCGTTTTCGGACTACAGCAGTCTGTTTAGCGACGATTTGATTGAGCAGACATCGTGGTTCATGGATAACGTTGGAAGCCAGACCTACAGCGGGTTTGGCGGAAACGCCTACGAATTCAAGTTCAGCACCGAGTCGCCGAGGCTATTTCTAGCGCGTCGAGATCACATCGAAGAAGCAGGTCTTGACCCTGAACAGGACTTCCCACCAACAAGCTTCCAAGAGAGCATCGAACTGGGACAGACTCTCCAAGAAGACGGCCCTGGCGACTTCGGCTTCCAGATCTACGGTACGGATAGCGACGTCACAGACACATGTACTGAAGATTGGCCCATCGCACGAGGCGGTAGCGCTGGGAAGTTCCTCAATGAGGATTGGAGTGATACAAAGATCGATAATGATGCCTTCAAGACGTCATACGAGAATTTCGTATCGATTTTGACCGAACACGAACTCTCAAGCCCAGGGACCGTGTCGATGTCTGATGAAGATGCGACACAAGCACTCATCCGTGGCGATGCAAGCATGACCCAGGTTCCGTCAGCTACCTATGCAGACCTACTTTCGAATGCGGAACAGCAGGTGATGAACGGTAACTTCGTCTTCGGTCCTGCTTGGCGGGGTGACTCTGGTGCTAGGGGGATGAGTGGTGGTGACGGGATCACCTTCGTGAATCCGCCTGACGGAGCGAATCAAGACGAGTGGCAGCGGGCACAGGAAGCCGCAGCAGATCTCTTGGAGAATTACTTGTACTTCTCTGACGACTTCCAAGCTCGAATGTTCAGCACCATTGGTGGTGGACCGATTCGGGAAGACGTCGGTCCGGAGGATATCAAAGGTGCCGTTGAGGACCCCACAGGATATAACCAAACCAACATAATTGATGCGTTCAACACCTGCCTTCAGGATCAAGACCAGTACTTCCTCCAGGCAGCGGCACCGATGTTCGGGCAGATCCAGTACGAAATCATGCCGGGATACATCCAGCAAGCGTTGCAGGGACAGATGAGTGCCTCCGAGGCTCTGGATCAGGCGGCACAAGAAGCACGAAATCAGTTCTTCAACTAAGATACTTCTCAAACTCAAACGAAAATGCTAGATATACACGCGAATCTATCCGACGCGAGGCAACGAATGCGTGGTGTAAAGCAAGCGGCACGGCGGGACTGGATGACATACATCATGTTGGTTCCTGTCCTCTTAGTGATGGGAACACTCGTTTGGGGGTCACTAGTCAATGGTATCTGGATGACCTTTCACCAGTGGGACTTCCTCGGAGAGAGCCAATGGGTTGGGTTGGACAACTACCGATACGTTCTCGGATGGGATACGTTCTGGACATCACTACGAGCCACTGTCATCTTCGGACTGGTGACGTTCTCACAACTTCTGATTGCGATAATTGCAGCCGTTACCGTGAGTCATGTGCGATTTCGGAACGTCATCAGGACCCTCTTCGTCATCCCATACGCGATTCCTGGTCTCGTGTCAGGGACGATGTGGGTCTATATTCTTGATCCTCAGCTGGGACCGATATTCCCCGTTTTGATCGATTACGGCATACTAGAAGAGACGATCTACTGGGGAACGAACGGTGGTACTGCGATGGCGGTTATCATGTTCGCCTCTACTTGGGCCTACTGGCCACTTGCCTTCATCATAATCACTGCATCTCTGGAAGGAATTCCGGAAGCACACTACGAACTCGCTAGAGTGTATGGGGCGAGCAAAATCCAGACTTTCTTCCATGTCACTCTCCCACAGCTGAAAGGTGCAATCTTGGTTGCGATCAGTCTTCGAACGATTTACAACCTCACCAAAGTCAGCCAACCGCTTCAGATCACTGGAGGCGGGCCAGGCTTTGACACCTCAATCTTGGGGATCTTAGTATACCGGTTTACCCAGGGAACTCGACGTTACGGTCTCGCGATGACCGTGGGTGTGATCCTGGTCGTTCTGACGTTGATCGTGGTACTACCCTACATCAGGTCGTTTGAACGAGATGCGGATACCGGAGGAATGGCATGAGACTCAGCGTCGACATTTTCGGCGGAGAACGATGGAGTATGGAGGACACAGTTTTTCAAGCGGCAGTTTACCTAGTGACTGTTGCACTGTTGCTCCTCGTACTCGTTCCGGTGTTGATTGTCATTTCCGTTTCGTTCACTCCTGCTTCGGGGCTGTTCGACAATCCTGCAGTCTGGCTCCCGGAAACCATCACTCTGCGCTGGTGGACCTCCGGTTTCGCAGCACTACAAGAGGGGCTCGTGCACAGCGTTGTCATCTCAGTAGGAACGGCTCTCATCGCGATGGCAGTTACCATCCCCGGTGCGTACGTCTTCGGTCGCAAGGAGTTCTGGGGCAAACAGTTCGTCTTCTACGCTATCGTTTTGTCGCTGTTATTCCCGACTGTTGTTCTTGTCGTCCCAGTCACAACCCGATGGCTTGAGTGGGGTCTCTACAATTCGTACGTGGGCCTGTGGATCGCATTCCAGATTTTCATCACTCCCTTCGCGATCTGGATTCTCCGGGACTACTTCAGTAGTCTCCCCGAAAACCTCGAGGAGGCAGCACAGGTGTACGGCTGTACGGAGTTCGGTGCGTTCGTACGGGTCATCCTGCCAATCGCGAGGCCAGCGTTGATCGCAGTCGGCTTTCTGGCCTTCTTGAACGGATGGAACGAGTTCCTTTTCGCGAATCTTCTCACCACAAGTGACGGTGTCCAACCTGCAATCGTAGAACTGTATTCGACCCTGCATGGCGGACAGGGAGAGAGTATCGCTTGGGGGAGGCTGATGGCACAGTCGCTCATAATCGCTACCCCACCAGTGATCCTCTACTTCTTCTCTCAGCGAAGCCTCGGTGGTGTCTTCGGGTAACAGTAGTTCTTTTCTGCCACTACTGATGTTTCATCGGCTGCCGGTCTAATCATAGCTGATCGGCAGTTTCCATCGGGTTCTGTAGCGGTCACAACTGCAGCGCAGGGCGGTAGAGGGTGGTTGGATGGGTATGAAGTTCCGCTACCATCCAGACACCGGTCTTACGGCTGTGAACCCCGAAACCTCAGCGGTTGACCTTCTCACGGGTTACTCCTTCCCGCGGTCGAAGGTAACACTATCGACCTCGAGACCGTCTGGCCGAATCGTGACGTGGGCCGCTGTTGGAGAAACCGATCGAGGCTGTCACTGACGAGACCCTTGTCACCTACTCCGACAACTACATTCTCGCACAGTTCCACACTATCACCGCTACAATCCTCGAAGGAACTGTCGATGATCTCCTCGCCCAATAGGCTACGATGATCCTCGGCCTACGGCAGCCGAGGATCTTCTGCCTCAACTTCGTCGACAACCGCTACCACGGCCATCCCTACAGGGAACTCGCCGAGCTCTGCTCGACGATACCTCGCGATGGCACTTGGTCGTGCCATCGCCACTGTACACGTTCGTGTTGGTTCACCCGAAGTCGCGATCCGGCGTTTCAAGAGACGGCTCCGACGATCGTTCCGGTCGTCCGCCACGGCGAACGTCTTGCCACGACACTGAAGACGAATATTTCCTACTGGAGCGACTCCCGGAGCACTGACCGGCGTGAGTGCTGCTTAAATAGCTGCCTCCAGTCTAGTTCTGACTACCAATCGCAATAACCCGTGTCTAAAACCTCTTGCTACGCCGACGCGACGAGAACTACCGATGGTCAGTCAAAAGGTTTAATTGCTCTCTCCTACGACTTTCCAAGGACCATGGCAAAGAGTGTCGAAGGTGCCGCTAACGCAGAGCAGAACAAATCCAACCGGGGAACGGAGGGATTGTCGGAACCTGTTATCAGGGTGGAGAACGTACGAAAAACGTTCGGTGGTGGCGAGATCGTCGCCTGCGACGATATTAACCTCGAGATCCAGAAAGAAGATTTCGTCGTCCTGCTTGGTCCGTCCGGCTGCGGAAAGACCACAACCCTGCGTTGTCTTTCCGGCTTGGAGAGACCGGACGAAGGACACATATTCATCGAAGGTGTGGACATGACGGGTGTTAAACCCAAAGACAGAGACCTGGCGTTCGTCTTCCAAAGCATTGCGCTCTTTCCACACAAGAGCGTGAGAGAGAACATACGGTTCGGTCTCGACATGTCCTCGGAGATGTCGAAGTCGGAGAAAAACGAAAGTGTCGAGGACATCGCCGAAATGCTCGGGATAGAGAACATGCTGGATCGAAAGCCCAGTGCCCTCTCGGGTGGACAGCAACAGCGTGTAAGTTTGGGGCGAGCGATGGTGATGGAACCCGCGGCCTTTCTCCTCGACGAACCCTTCTCGGCACTCGACGCGAACCTCCGCAAACAGATGCAGACCGAGGTCAAAGAGCTCCAACGCCGTCTCGAGACGCCGATGGTGTTCGTAACCCACGATCAGGAAGAGGCGATGGCCATCGGCGACAAGATCGTCGTAATGAACGATGGACACGTCCAACAAATCGGATCCCCGTATGCGGTGTTCAACGAACCCGCCAATCAGTTCGTGGCCGATTTCATCGGTTCGCCGTCGGCCAACCTGTTCGAGAGCCGACTACAACAGTCGTCCGATGGTCATACGTTGGAGAATGATCTCTTCTCCCTTCCTATCGATAGAGAGCTCGACAGTACTGCACAGAGTCTCGATACCGTTACGTTCGGAATCCGTCCACAGTACGTCAACGTCACCGATACCGGAGACGCGCTGTTCACGGGCGACGTCACTCTAGTTGAGCCCCAGGGTGATCGTGATACCGTTTACTTCGACGTGAATGGTCACGAACTTCGAACTGTTGTCCCACAGAATACCGTTACTGCCGAGCAGAACGAAGTGAACCTAGATATCGAACGGGACAAGTTCTGGATCTTTGACCGGGATGGAAAACGGCTGCTCTGAGTGTTGCGTCGGGACGTGACTCCGTGGATCGGTCTCGGCATTTCACAAAGCTCGCCAGCAGACTGTTTTTGAGATATAAATTGGTAGGAAAATTGACTACAAGCAATTACTGAAGAGAGTGATTAGACATCACGATTCTCAGACCTGTCACAGTCGGTGGCGAAACCCAGCCGACACGACAGTGTTGACACTCACCAAGCGGACGATTCCGGTCGATGGATTACCGCTCGAATCGATCGTTAAGTGGCTTGTTTGCGGCGGTGGTGCTCGCTGTATCATCCGGAAGGACTCGTCAAATCGCCACTACCAGAGGCGTCGCCGCACCGAGGCGCTCGGTTGAGATGGATACCGATATGGGGAAGGAAGATCTTGTCGTGATGGATTTCTTCGATGAATTGTGGCCCTGTACTTCTGCGGTTGAAGATGAAGGAGTAGCATGATCAGAGTTAACGGCATCAGCGTCTATCGGTTTTTAGCGTGTTGATATTCAGAAACTTGATTTCCCTTGGGACGATCTCCGTACAGGGCGTGAACCGTTCCAAATTACCACCCTGCTTAATCGCAGAAGTACAGGGACATAATCCTCTGGATTAATAGACGGTGTTTCTACAGTCTTCACAAAAATTCCTCGAAGTACCCATATTTTGGGCAGACAGCAACCATCCAATCATGTACCATTCATACTAGCTAAACTCTGTGATATGATGTGTAATTAATTCTAATCTTCTCAGATCAACGCAATGTCAACGCATTCACCTGTTCTTAGAATAGCTAGTTACAACGAACGTGGTGCTGTGAGTAATCGTTGCGGGAGTTCTGGGGGCTCTATTCACTGTTGGAGAGTCCTTCATCGTTTCAGGTTAACCATTGAGTCCGTTGATGGTGTCCAACCGACAGAAAATAGGCTGTTGTTAAGACTGGCCTACTCCGTGGTTGGCACTGTTGAACGCGAGTTTCGGAGTGGAACCCGTTACTGATGGTGATCATCCGTTCATTTGATGATCGCTATCTATGGAGTTTCTGGCGACCAGGTCTGTCTCCTGATCAAGGCTGTCCAACTATATGGTGCCATTTCGTCACCTACCTATGGCCGAGCGAGCGTTTAAGAATCAAATGCCCGGGTTACAACGGTGTACCATGGTTCGTACGCGCCAAAACGATCGTTCCCTACCAAACGCCACCTGAGTTTTCACTTGCACGGATGCGGCTATACGATCTTTGCCTGTTATAATTAAAAACTCGCTAGATGTCGGGGTAACATCGAACAATTCGGTACTTGCATCTGTCTTGTGGCGGCATCCACGAAGACGATCATTTGGATCGTTGGTGGCTATCGTCCGGGTTAGAGCGCTTAATCGGCAACATCATCCGTCACTCTCCTGTAGTTTGTGTCGGTTGCGAGGACGGTGACCACGTGTCGGATTCAGACCGCCTCGACCCGCTCGAACAGATACGCACCGAGACCGACCATCACGACCGACGAGGCCACGAGCGCGCCGAAGTTTACGACGAGGGGATACGTCGACGTGCCGACCAGCGCCGCCCGGAGACCGTCGACGCCGTACGTCAGCGGATTGATGTACGCGAGCGGCTGGATCAGCTCGGGCAGCCCCTCGATGGGGACGATCGCACCCGACAGGACGAACAGCGGGAAGATGACGAACTGGACGATGAGCGAGAAGCCCTCGCTGTCGGAAAACTGTGACGCGAGTGCGATGCCGAAGCCGACGAACGTCACTGCGATCAACACGAGAAAGACCGCTGCGAGCGGTAGCGAGAGCCAGTCCGCGAGTTCGAACCCAAGCGGGATCGAGATCGCGAGGATGAGCACTGCTTGGACGATCGCCGTCGTCGACCCGCCGGCGATCCGCCCCAGCACGATCGAGGTGCGACTCACCGGCGCGACGAGGATCTCCTTCAAGAAGCCGACGTCCTGATCCGAGAGGATCGAGATCCCCGCGATCGAGGCTCCGAACAGCATCGTGAAGCCGACGATTCCCGGGACGAGATACTGGAGATACGCGACGCCCTCAGGGAGTCCGGGGATCGCCCCGCCACCGAGACCGAAGCCGAGGAGCACGAGGAACACCAACGGGAAGACGAGCGAGCCGATGATCTGTGAGGGCGTCCGCAGGAACCGCTTCACGTCCCGAAGCCAGAGCCCATAGACGCCGAGGGGATCGACTAGGCTCACTGTCTCGCCCTCGCGGTCCGCGAGGATTGCTCGTGCGACGCCGACTCCGTCGACGGTTCGTCGGCCTCGCGCTCGGTCAGCGTGCTGCCGGTGAGTGAGAGGAAGACGTTTTCGAGGCTCGGCTTCTCGAGATCGACGGACGTGATCGTCGTCTCCGTCTCGTCGGCAAGTCGGACGAGATCGACGACCCGGGTGCTGCCGTGTTCGAGCGTGATGGCGACCTCCTCGTCGGTCCGATCGCGCTCGCGCACCCACGGTCGGTCGTCGAGACGGTCGACGAACTCGTTTGCCGGCCCATTGAGCCCGAGCGTGACGACATCGCCGCCCAGCGAGTCCTTGAGTCCCTCGGGCGAATCGACTGCGACGATCTCGCCCTGATCCATGATCGCGACCCGTTCACACAGGAAGTCGGCCTCGTCCATGTAGTGAGTCGTAATGATGATCGTGACCCCCGATTCCTCGTTGAGTCGCTGGATGTACTCCCACGTGTCTCGACGGGTTCGGGCGTCCAATCCCGTGGTGGGTTCGTCGAGAAAGAGTACCTCGGGTTTGTGCATCAGCCCACGGCCGATTTCGAGGCGGCGCTGCATCCCGCCGGAGTAGCTCGCAACCTTGTTGTCTGCCTCGTCGGCGAGGTCGACGAGTTCGAGCACCTCGGGGATGCGCTCCTCGCGCTCTGCCTTTCGCTTGCTGTACATCCGGGCGTGAAAGGCGAGGTTTTCTGCGCCCGTCAGCTCCTCATCGACTGCAGGCTCCTGGAAGACGATCCCGAGACTGTCGCGGACGTCTCCGGTTTCGTCGCGGATGTCGTGACCGTTGACCCATGCGGTCCCCGCAGTCGGTCCCAACAGCGTCACCAGCATGTTGATCAGCGTCGACTTCCCCGCACCGTTCGGGCCGAGAAGCCCGAAAACTTCGCCCTGTTCGACCGCGAACGACAGCTCGTCCACCGCGGTAACCGTGTCGAACTCCTTGGTTAGGCCGTCTACTTGGATTGCATCCATCGAATCGTCCTCACACTAACTGAACGGTCAGTCTATGTAAGTCTGTTGCGTCAAAGTTCGATAACGATGCACACAGCTGTGGATTCGATGACCGAGCCGAAAGACTGAAACTTGACTAAACGTATAGTCAGATATGGCCCAGTCACTCTCGAAGAAGCGCCCGTGGCTTGCCGCGCTCCTCGCCGTTTTTGCGACGGGAGCGGGGCACGTGTATCTTCGTCGATGGCTCCGGGCGTTCGGCTGGCTCGGGGTCGCGGGGCTCACCAGCTACCTGTTTGTGCCGACATCGGCGCTCGAAGCGTTCGTTGCCGGTGGCCAGGTCGCCTGGCTCGACCTCCTCCCACTGCTCGTGGTGACGACCCTCAGCGCACTCGACGCGTACCAGCTCGCGGTCGTCAACAACTACTTCCACCGCGTTCGCACTCACGGCGGGGACGGTCCGATGGCGTGTCCGTCGTGCGGTCGGCCGATCGACGACGCCGACCTCGAGTTCTGTCAGTGGTGTGCGTCCCCGCTCGTCGGCGAGGGGTCGTGAAAACGATAGCCTTTTGATTCTGATTGAACATTCAGTCTATATGAGCAGTGACGCAGACGATCGGACCGGCACTCAGGCGGCGATCATGGAGGCAACCTACCGGGCGCTCTGTGATCACGGGTACGCCGACCTCACGATCCAGGCGATCGCGGACGAGTTCGCAAAGAGCAAATCGCTGTTGTACTACCACTACGACACCAAAGACGAGATCCTCGTCGAGTTCCTGTCGTACATGCTCGATCAGTTCACCGTCGAGGACGCGATCGATACGACCGACAGCCCCGATGACCAGTTATGGTCGCTGATCGACAACTTCCTGCCGGCATCGCCCGATCCGGAACAGCACGAGTTCCAGGTCGCGCTGCTCGAACTGCGTTCTCAGGCGCTCTCGAACGAGGCCTACCGCGAGCAGTTCACTCGCGCCGATCGTCTCATAAAGGACACGCTCGCGGACGTTCTCACGGCCGGCATCGACGACGGCACCTTCCGGGATGTCGATGTCGAGCCGACGGTATCGTTGCTTGCCTCGACGATCGACGGTGCGATGTTGCGGCGTGCGACCATCACCGGCAACAGTACGGCCGCGACCCGGGAGGCGCTGGCACAGTTCATCGAGATACAGCTTCTCGCCGAGGAGTGAGCGGCAACTATCGCACAGCCATCGCCGACCGTCGCTAGGTGGGGTGGCTGTCACCTCACGACACTTACGGCCGTTGCCAGCGGCCGGCACGCCACTCCCAGAGGAGTTCGAACCCGATCCATCCGAGCCCCCAGACGAGAACGACCGTCGACACGATCGCCGTCGTGGCGAGAATCCCTAGCGACCACGTGAGCGACACCAGTAGCGGGTAGAGCAGCGCCGCGAGGACGACCGCGAAGACGAGACTCCCGACCGCACATGCGTAGTGTTCGAGCGGTTGAATGCCTTCTGTCCCGTCTTTCCCGTTCCCAGAAATGGATGACTGCTCCTTCTCGCTTGTTCCATGTGGCGTGTACACACCCAACACCAAGTTGATGGTACGTTGTTGATGGTTGTTAACGGTTCCGGCGGTGGGTGATGGAACGGCTGGCTACCGAACGATCGTGAGGACGAAAAAATAACAATAGGCTGACGATATATTCGGGTGTTCGTAGTGCGTAGCGGCAAGCGTGAGATGTGCCACGGCCGCAATTCAGACGAACTGACGAAATACTACGGCGACACTCGCGGTATCGAGGACCTCACGCTCGACGTGTGCGAGGGCGAGGTGTTCGGATCTCTCGGCTCGAACGGCGCGGGAAAGTCGACCACCATCCGGACGCTGATGGAAGTTTTAGTCGCCGACCGGTGGGAGCATCACCATGTGGGGCCACGACATCACCGACCGGGCGCACGACTGAGCCATTGGCGAGGTCACGGCGACGGCGTCACATCGCCGAGCGGACCGGCGGCCGATACTCCGCGAACACCTCAACGAGCACTTTGAGCAGGCCGAGGACAACCGGCCCGAAGAACAGCCCCATGAAGCCGAACACCGCGAGACCGCCGAAGAGGCCGAGGACGAACAGGCCGGGGTTGAGTCGTGCCTCGCGCCCACCGATCATCGGCCGAAGGTAGTTGTCAGAGAGACTCACGACGAGCGCACCGTAGCCGAACAGTGCCACCGCGATCACCGGCCGATCGACCAGCACGAGATAGCCAGCAGCAGGGATCCAGACGACCGACGCGCCGATGATCGGCAACAGCGCCAGCACAGTGGTCGCGATCGTCCAGAAGATCGCGTTCGGTACCCCGAGGACCGCGAACCCGATGCCGACGAGCACGCCCTGGACGACGGCGACGAGGATGTTGCCGAACACGACCGCCCACATCAGCCGATCGCTTCGCTCGTAGAGCCGGTCGATCGTCGTCTCTCTGACCGGCGAAACGGCCCGGAGCCACGCGGCGAGTGCCGGTCCATCGACGAGCAGGTAGTAGAGCACGAACAGCAGCACGGTGATACCGATCGCGATATCCGAGAGACTGCCGATGACGCTCACCAGGTTAGCGAGCACCTGGGTGAGGTTACCGAAGAGCGCCGTGGCGCTGTCCCCGCCGGAACCACCGAACACCGCGGACGCGTCGAAACCGGAACTGGACAGGATGCGCTCGATGTCCATGGGCACACCGGTTTGCTCGCTCAATCGGCTCTCGATCGCCCCGACGCTGAACTCACCGCGCTCGATCGCAACGAGAATCGTCGAGGCCTGTCGGACGCCGACACCGATGAGCACCCCGAGCGGAACGATCACGGCGAGAAACGAGCCGACGATGAGCAGTCCTGCCGAACCCCGACTCCCGACGTACTCCCGGAGACGACACTGGAGCGGATAGAGCAGGTAGGCGAGCAGGATCGCGAGCAGCAGATACTGCTCGTAGGGCAGCACCATGAGCACGGCGACCGCGCCGAAGAGAGCGATCGCGGCGAGGAGCAGACTTCGTTCGATGGACATATCGCTGCGCACGCATGGCGCACTCATAAGCGCCGGTGCCGATTCACCGGCGATCGAACTATCGGCGAGCAGGGTCGACGGATCGGCGGCCGTATCGTTCCGATGATTCTCCACCGATCACTCTTCCGATCACACACCGTAGAATGGACCGACGGAGGAGGGTTGCTAACCAGGCCGAGGCCGTGCGGTGATGCCACGCAACGGTTGGTTTGTGCTCCCCCGACAGCGGGATGGAGCGACGACGCACTCCAACCCTGACTAAACGTTTCGTCAGGATAAGTCTTGCGCCGCGGTTCAGTCGCACGTCGGGTACGTTGCTGTCGGGCGGCTCGCGATGTCCACGACTCGGTGGTCCCCTCGGTTCGGTGGCGCAGGCAACACGCCTATGTGAATCGCCGTGGGACGTACGCCCGGACGCGACGGTTACGGGACGGTCGCCGTGCTGCGGGGGGAGCGGCGAACCGTCGGACGACGGAGATTTCGAGTCATGTCAGGTGCAAACCACGAACTCGCCATCGTTGGACTGGGCAAGATCGGCGGCAACCTCGCGCGCCAGGCCGTCGGGAAGGACATCCGAGTGGTCGGGTTCGACACCGCCGATCGACCCGACCTCGACGATGCTGGTGTCGAGGTCTACGACGCCGGCGAATACGACACGCTGGTTGAGGAACTCGACTCACCACGCGTGATCTACCTCTCGTTGCCCGCCGGTGGGCTGATCGATGACGAACTCGACGCTCTCCTCGATCATCTCGACGAGGGCGACGTCGTGATGGACGGCGGCAACTCCTTCTGGCGCGACTCGATGCGCCGCGAGGAGCGCGCGTGGGAGGAGGGGGTCTACTACCTCGATACGGGGACCAGCGGCGGGCCACCGCGCGCGAGCGAAGGGGCCTGTTTCATGGTCGGCGGCCGGGAGGAGGGGTTCGAAATCGCCGAGCCCTACCTCGACACGCTGTCGGTCGACGGCGGTCTCCTGCATGTGGGGCCGCCGGGGAGTGGGCACTTCGTGAAACTCGTCCACAACGGGATCGAGTTCGGCATGTTACAATCGATCGCCGAAGGCGTCGAACTCCTCGAAGCCGGTGACTTCGATGTCGACATGGCCGATGTGTTCCACAACTGGTCGAACGGCGCGGTCATCGAGAGCTGGCTGGTCGAACTCATGGAGAAGGGTCTCCGCCACGAGGACCAACAGTCCGACGCCCCCGACTTCGAGGAGATCCCCCACTACATCGAGGATACTGGCGAAGTGAACTGGCTGGTCCAGGAGGCGTTCAAAGGCGAGACGCCGATTCCCGTGATCAGCCAGTCAGTGATCGAGCTGTTCAAATCCCGTGGCAACCAGCGCCACGCTCCGCGTGCGGTCGCGCTGATGCGACACGGGTTCGGCGAACATCCTTTCGGCGAGGACGAACACATCAGGGAAGAACGGTTCACCGGTCGGGTCCAGAACGATGTCCGGCACGAGCTCCGCGATCAGGAGGACATGGACCCGCTTCGACCGGTCGACCGCTCCGACGACGGATAATCCGAGGACACCACCAATGGCAAAGGAGTTTACCTACACGGCCGACGGCGAAACGGTTCAGGAATGGGCGGAAACCGAGGACGAAGCGATCGAGCGAGCCTGCGAGGCGCTCGACGACCACGGGATCGATCTCGACGAGGAGGCGATCCGCGAGCACATCGAAGTGGTCCCGTCGCCGAACCGGATCAAAAGCGGCGCGGAGGGGGTCTTCGACGAGCGCCGCCGTCGGGCCGGCGAGCGCGCGGCCCAAGAGCTCATCGAGGACGGAATGGACGTCGGGCTCGGCACCGGGAGCACGACGGCGTGGACGGTCGCCGAGATCGGTCGGCTGCTCCGTGAGGGTGATTTGGAGGACGTCCGCGGCGTGGCGACCTCGCTCCAGTCACACGAACTCGCGAAGGAGGCCGACATCCCGCTCGTCACGCTCGACGCGGTCACCGAGCTCGACATCACGGTCGACGGCGCGGACCAGTACTCCGAGAACGAGCCCACCGTCATCAAGGGCGGCGGCGGCGCACACGCCCGCGAGAAGGTGATCGACGCGATGGCTGACGAGCTCGTCATCACCACCGACGAGGAGAAGGCGACCGATCCGCTCGACTACCCGGTCCCGGTCGAAGTGATGCCCGACGCCCGCGAGGTCGTCGCCGAATGGGTCCGCGAGGCCGGCGGCGAGCCCGACCTCCGGATGGCCGAACGCAAGGACGGGCCGGTGTTCACCGCGAACGGCAACCTCGTGCTCGACTGTGATTTCGGCGGGCTCGACGACGCTGCGGGCACGGCCCAAGAACTCGACGGAATCCCCGGCGTCCTCGACCACGGTATCTTCCTCGACATGGTCGATGCAGTCTATCTCGGGACTGACGAAGACGTCGACGTGCTGGAGTTCTGAGAGCGGGCGACCCTATCCCAGCCACCTCAGACCGTTACGACCGAATTCTCCAACCGTCCGACGTTCTCGATCTCGATCGCGACCTGATCGTCCGCTTGAAGAGTGAACTCCTCTGGCACAAGCGACGTCCCGGTGAGGACCACCGCCAGTTCGGGCAGGGTGTTGTGCCTGGTCGTGTACGAGACGAGTTCTTCCGGCGAGCGCACCATCTGTGAGGTTGAGGTGCTGTCGTCGAACAGCGTCTCGCCGTTGCGCTCGATCGTCATCGAGAGCTTCAGGTCCCGTGGATCGTCGACGGTCGCGGGCGACGCGATGCAGGGTCCGATGGCACAGCATCGGTCGTAGACTTTAGCCTGGGGGAGGTAGAGCGGGTTCTCGCCCTCGATCGATCGGCTACTCATGTCGTTGCCGACAGTGTAGCCCACGATCTCGTCGCGGTAGATCACGACGCCGAGTTCGGGTTCGGGCACGTCCCACTCAGAGTCCTCGCGGATCCCGACGCCCTCGCCCGGCCCTACGGTGCGGGAGGGAGACGCCTTGAAGAAGACTTCCGGGCGGTCGCCCTCGAAGACGGCCTGGTAGATCTCGCTGCGGCCGCTCTCCTCCTCGCGGGCGTCGCTGCTGACCTCGTAGGTGACGCCGGCGGCCCAAACCTCGCCCGGGATCGCCGGCAGGATCGCCTGCTCGGCCACCGACTCGGCGTCGAGCAGCGGCGCGTCAGCGGTCAGGCGCTCGGTCACGCCGTCGATGTCGGTGTCGATCACGCCCGCGACCTGGGCGAGATCGCAAAAATCACGGAGACCGTCACGCGCCGCGGTGAGATCGTAGGCCTTCCGGTCGTCGCGACCGACGAGCCTCGTGCCTTGGTCGGTCGCCACGCGGTAGTAGTGCATGCCAGCGGTACGACCTCCCTGCACAAAGCCGTCGGGGTCATCGACGCACGAACACCGCAGGCCTGAGATGGCAGGCCGAAAGAAGGGTATGTCTCGCGTCCCTTGATCTGGCGATGGCAGAGACCTACGAGAACTACGTCGACGGAGAGTGGCGCGCGTCGGAGACTGGCGAGACGTTCGCGGTGGTGAACCCCGCGAACACCGACGAGACGGTGGCGGAGTGTCAGGATTCGAGCGCCGCGGACGCACGGGGAGCCATCGAGGCGGCCGCGGCTGCCGAGGACGCGTGGGCGGACACACCCGGCCCTGTCTCTTATACACATCTCTGAGC
>NZ_AOMD01000011.1:36945-108349 GCF_000336915.1 Halococcus saccharolyticus DSM 5350
CTCGTTGTCCGGTACCCACACGTCCGGCGCTTCCATCCCCTGCAGGCCGCTCGCGCGATCAACATCTTCTACTACTACGCCGAGAAGGCGATGGACTACGCTGGCGAGGCCAGCAATCCGAGTGCTACCGGCCAAAATCTCTACACCGTCCGGGAGCCGATGGGCGTCGCGGGCCTGATCGTGCCGTGGAACTACCCGATCGCGATCCCCTCCTGGAAGATGGCCCCCGCGCTTGCGACGGGCAACACCGTGGTCTGTAAGCTCTCGCGGGACGCCCCGACGGTCTTTTTGAAGGTCACGGAGTGTCTCGCCGAGGCTGCCGAGGCGGTCGACGCCCCCGATGGTGTCGTCAACGTCCTGACCGGGAGCGGCAGCGAAATCGGCACCCCGATCGTCGAACACGACGAGGTCGACGCAGTCTCCTTCACGGGGAGCCGGTCGGTCGGAGACATGATTTACGAGCAGGCCACCGACGCCCACAAGCGCGTCCAGACCGAACTCGGCTCGAAAAATCCCACCGTCGTGACCGAGAGCGCCGACGTCAAGGAGGCAGCCCAGATCGTCGGCGGCGGTGCATTCGGCGTCACCGGCCAGGCGTGTACGGCGACCGAGCGAGTGATCGTCCACGAGTCGATCGAAGAGGAGTTCGTCGACGCCCTCTGTGAGTACGCCGAGTCGATCGAGATCGGTCCCGCTCTCGACGGGGCGGACATGGGTCCCCAGGCGAACGAGGGCGAGCTCGAAGGCACCCTCGACGACGTCGAGACTGCCAAAGAGGAAGGCGCGACCGTCGAGTACGGTGGCAGCCGGCCCGACGGCGACGAGTACGAGAACGGCTACTTCGTCGAACCGACGATCCTCTCTGGCCTCGATTCGGATGCGACCGTGATGCAGGAGGAGGTGTTCGGTCCCTTCGTCGGGATCATGACCGTGAGCGATCTCGACGAGGCAATCGAGCTGGCGAACGACGTCGAGTTCGGACTGGCGGCCGGGATCGTCACCAATGACCACACGCAGGCTAACCGCTTCGTCGACGAGGTCGACTTCGGCGTCGTGAAGGTCAACGAGGCCACCACCGGCCTCGAACTCCACGTTCCCTTCGGCGGGATGAACGCCTCTTCCTCCGAGACCTACCGCGAGCAGGGCGAGGAGGGGATGGACTACTTCACCATCATCAAAACCGTCTACGACAACTATTAAGACCCACTTTTTTGGACGGGGGAATCGCGCTCGCTGCGCTCGCGCTCAACCCCCGTCCAAAAACCTGGACTAAAAACACCTGCTCACTCCCTCGCTCCGCTCGGTCGCTTCGCGGTAGAACTGCTGGCGCTCTCCGCGACCGCCCCGCAACCGTACAGCACCGCAGAAGCCCTCACTCGCTTCGCTCGTTCGCCCTTCATCCACCAGGCTCGCACCGCGGCTGCACCGCCACCGCGCCGCCGCCGCAACCGCCTGCGGCGGTCGCGTCAGTCGTCACCGAGGGTGGCTCTGCCAGACCCGGGTCCCGAGCACAGAACAGGGACGACCCGGATCACGACGTACAGCCCCGCGGTCGCGATCGCTGTCTGGACGAAGGCGGCGACGAGAAACGAGGGGATGGTCAAAATCCTGAAGACGCTGAACGGCAGCGCAACGAGGGTAGCGAGACCGACCCAGGCGAGAACCGGAACCGCGACCACGGTACTCTCGTCGAGGAGCCCTCGGAGGTCACCCGACAAGCGGATCGGTCGGGTTTCGCGGGCGAGGGCGACACCGCGGGAGACCACGAACACCGCCGCCGTGGCGGTTCCGACGATCCGAAACCCGGTCGAGAGCGTCCCGAGAAACGACCCACTCGCGATCGCTGCGACGAGCGCACCCAGCACGTACCACGCAGACAGCAGTCCACCGAGGGGAACACTCTCTTTGAGCAGGCGACGGGAGTCGAGTGACATACACCTCCATGCTGTCAGAGAAAAATAATCCCATCGATCAAGCGACGGTTCCAACGTCGGTTCCGGGTTTCGAGTGCAGGCAACAGCGGTGAGATGGCTGCGGACGATAGTACCGTGCCATGACCACGAACAGCGAGGAAATCGGCTGCCGGCAGTCCGCTACCGACCGCGCCCGCGGGTCGGTCGTCCTGCTTTCCGGGATGACCGACGCCGGGAGTGCGCCGATGGTCGGGGAGGGTTGGCGATGAGCGACGCAGCATCGAACGGGTCGATCCGCGACCGGAGTGGCGGCGACCGGCTTCGGCTGTGGCTCCTGCTCGATGCGGATCGGCGGTTGCTCACGGGACTGCTCACGTTCGGGCTCTTCCTCACGATCATGATCGTCGGCGCGATCAACACGACGCCACTCCGAGTGATGGTGCGCGAGGGAACCCATCTCGAACGCCTGTTCCAGTCGTTCACGATGTCGCTGATCACGGGGATCACCATCGTCGTCGGGCTCAATCAGCTCGTCCTCTCACAGGAAATGGGATCGCTCGACGAACAGCGCGACCGGATGGCCGGGGCGATGGAGTTCCGTCTCGACGCCGAGGAGCTGATCGGCTCGGTCACGTCCCCCGAACCCGGCTCGTTCATGCGAACGTTCGTCACCTCGTGCACCGACCACGGGACGAAGCTTCAAAGCGTGACGGACGGAAACACGGACCGCGAGCTTCGGGACGACATCGCGGACCTCGTCGACCGACTCCACGCACAATCAGCCGCAGTCGACGACCGGCTGGACGACGCTCAGTTCGGCCGTTTCGAGGTCGTGCGGGCAATCCTGAACTACAACTACTCGTGGCTGGTGTATCGAACGCGCTCGATTCGGGCGGAGCACGCGGAGTCGCTCGACGAGGACGAACGCGCCGCGTTCGACGACCTCGTCGAGGTGCTGGAGCTGTTCGGGCCCGCCCGCCAGCACTTCAAGGCGCTGTACTTCCGATGGGAGTTGGTGAACTTCTCGCGAACGATCCTCTACATCGGGGTTCCTGCGCTCGCCATCTCGATCCTGTCGCTCGTGTATCTGGACCCGAACTCGTTTCCCGGCACGACGGCCGGCGTCGACAACCTCGTTCTGGTCGTCAGCGCCGCCACCGCAGTCGCCGCGACGCCGTTCTTCCTCGTCGTGGCGTACATCGTTCGACTCGGAACAATCGCGAAGCGAACACTGACTGTCGGACCGTTCGTCCTCCGCGACGCACAGCAGTCCGGGGACCTCGACTTGGAGGGCTGAGATGGGTCGAACCGCCCCCGATACGAAACCGATCGACCGGCGACGGGCACTGTCCCTCCTCGGTAGCGGGCTCGCGGTCGCCGTCGTCGGCTGTAGCGGACGGAGCACACAGTCGATCGAGTACGAGGAGAACGCCACCGTCGGCGACCTCCCGACCCCGGCCGCGAACGCGTCCGATCCGAGCGTGGCGATCGCGGCGAGTGCACGGGCCGAACGCCACGGCGACAGCTACGCCGCCGACCTCGACGCGCTCTCGCTCCGCAGCCACGAACCCGGCGTCACGGACGACTACCGGGGTCTGGTGATCGAGGGAATCGTCGAGAACACCGGGAGCGTCACGGTTAGACGCGCCGAAGTCCGGGCCCGGGTTTTTGACACTGACGGCGCGCAGCTCGGGGTCTATCTCGACAGCACGTCGGACCTCACTGCCGGTACTCGGTGGCGTTTCGATGTCGTCGTGCTTGAAGACCCCGAAACCGTCGGCTCGTACGACATCGTGGCGCTCGGATCGCTCGGGTAGTCCCCGCCGCGCCGACACGCGGGATGGGACGATGTCCTTTTCACCCACCCACGGCACGAGAGCGCATGAAGGCAGTCACGCTCGGTCCCGAAGGAACCTACTCCCATCGGGCGGCAGGGGCGATCGCCGACGAGGTCGAGTTCCGCGAATCGGTCACGGGGATCGTGGCGGCGGTCGCCGACGGCGCGGCCCCGCGGGGCGTGCTCCCGGTCGAGAACAGCATCGAGGGTTCCGTCACCGAGAGCCTCGACGCGCTCACCGAGTACGAGGTCGCGGTCGTCCGCGAACTCGTCACCCCGATCCGCCACGCGCTGCTCGCCCAGGGCTCCGACTTCGACACCGTAGCGAGTCACTCCCAGGCGCTCGCGCAGTGTCGGGCGTTCCTCGATGTCGAGTATCCCGACGTCGCGCTCGAAGCGGTCGCCTCCACCGCCCAGGGAGTCGAGCGCGCCCGCGAGGACCCGACGATAGCGGCGATCGCCCACCCCGACACCGCCGGCGACGACCTCTCGGTGCTCGCCGAGGGGATTCAGGACCAGGCCTCGAACGCCACGCGGTTCGTCGCGATCGCCCCGCGCGCCGAACGCTCCGAAGCCGGCGGGAAGACCTCGCTCGTCGTCTACCCGAACGACGACTATCCAGGACTTCTGCTCGATCTGCTCGAACCGTTCGCCGATCGAGGGATCAACCTCACCCGGGCCGAGTCGCGCCCGAGCGGCGAGCGCCTCGGAGATTACGTCTTCCACATCGATGTCGCCGCAGGGCTCTACGAGGAGCGCACTCAGGAGGCGGTCGAGGCCATCGAAGCCATCGCTGAGGAGGGCTGGGTCTGCCGGCTCGGCTCCTACGACACCGAACACGTCGTAGCGTGAGCGTGTCGTGGGTGCACACTCGGCTACCTGTCAAAGTTAAGTCCATCGCGGGCCTATACGGAACCGCCATGTCACGACGCAACCCCTTCGAGGAGATCGAGCAAATGTTCGAACGGATGAACCAGCAGCTCGGCCAGTTCAACGACATGCCGGTTCCCGGAACCCAGCAGCTCTCGGTCGACCTCGCCGATCGCGACGACGCGTTTGAGGTCACCGCCGACCTGCCCGGCTACGACCGCGAGGACATTGATCTCTCGGTGGCCGACCGCACCCTCCGGATCACCGCCGAGCGCGACGAATCCACCGAGGAGGGTGAGGGGAACTACCTCCGGCGCGAGCGCCGCCGTCACTCGGTCAGCCGCACCCTGTCGCTACCCGAGGACGTCGAGGAAGAGGAAGCGAACGCCACCTATACCAACGGTGTCCTGACGGTGACGCTGCCGAAGGCCACGGATCTCGACGACTCGCGCAGCATCAATATCGACTGACCGAGGAAGATTTCAGCCTCGACATCGGATCGGGGGTATGACGCTCGCAGCCGGTGACGCCGCGCCAGACGTAACAGCATTCAATCAGGACGGCGACCGCGTCGCGCCCGCCTTCGACGAGCCCACGGTCGTCTACTTTTACCCGCGCGACGACACCCCTGGCTGTACCATCGAAGCGAACCAATTCGAGCAGGAGTACGAGAGCTACCGCGAGGCCGGCGTCACGGTCTACGGCGTCTCGACCGATGACGTCGACTCCCACCGCGCGTTCGCCGACCAGGAGGACCTCGATTTCGACCTGCTCGCCGACCCCGACGGCGAGGTCGCCGACGCGTTCGGCGTCGACACGTCCAGCGGCGCGGCCGCACGGACGACGTTCGTCATCGACGACGGCGAGATCCAGCGGGTCTACACCGGCGTCGATCCCGATGGCCACGCCCGGACGGTGCTCGGGGACACGCTCGATGCGGGCCTCGCGACGCTCGACGACTGAGACGGGAAGCGGAGCAACGACGTCAAATCAGAGATCAGATGCGATCGTCCGAGCGGTCGCATCGGCGACGGCCCGCCAGTCGTCCGGGCGTTCACCGCCGCGTTTCGGCGGCTCGAGTTCGAACTCGATCGGCGTGTAGGTGAACCGATCGAGCGCGCCGCTCGCGACCCGACCGACGAACTCGGCGTTTTCCCGTTTCGCGGAGACACCGCCGCTCGTGAGGTCGTAGTAGCTAGTGAACGCCTGAAAGACGGCAACACGATCGGCGTCGGGTGTGTCGCTTGCGTCGGAAACGTTGTCCCTATCAAGCGCGCCCTCGGCGAGATGACGAAACAGTTTCGCGGTGTTGTCGGCGGGGTCGGCGCGTCGCCATTCGAGTTCGACGAGTACCCATTCCGCCGAACGGCGGCCGGCGATGTCGACCGGCGTTCCCGCGATCCGGCGTTCCGTTTCCCACTTGTAGCTGACGCACCGCTCCGCGAGCATATCACACAGCCGATTCTGGACCGCGGTGGCGAACGTACCCACGAGCTCGTGCAGTCGCCCATCACTCCTTTATTTTTTGGCGGCCACTGTGCGGACTATCCTTCGTGGATTTCGATCGCGGGTCGGCCCGGTCGGGCCTTGTTTGCGAGGTCGTCGGGAGCCTCCTCAGCTCGTTCGAGGACGATTTCGGCGTCAAACTCCCGATCGAGCAGCCACGACGCGCGGTCGAGTGCGTCGTACTCGCGCTCGGGGGCGAGCGTCGCCGAGAGCGCCTGTGGATTCGCGGCGAGATCCTTCGCGTAGTCGGCTGCGTCCTCGCCGTGCGTCCGGAGTTCCTCGTCGGTCATCACCGTTCCCACGACGTCGTCGTCGGCCTCGATCGCGACTCCGAGCGCACGATGTTTCCACTCGGGGGCGACGGCGACCTCGATCCGTTCGGGGTTCTCGATCCCGGCGACATCGAGGATGTCACGGACGTCTTCGCGGGTGTTCTCGACGAGGCGGCGCTCGGCGGTGTAGTCCTCGACACCGCCGTCGGGATCGGGCCACGCGGCCTCGGCCACGAACCCTTCGTTGTCAAGCGTCGCCCACGACTCCTCGGTGACGTGGGGCGCGACGGGCGCGAGCAGCCTGACCGCCGTCCGGAGCCCTCGCTCGAACGTTGCCGTGTCGGGGGTCGTGTACTCGCGGTACTGGCCGAGCAGCGAGACTAGGCCGCGCGCCTCCCGGAGTGCCTCGTTGAATCGGAACGCCTCGTACCCCTCGGTCGCCTCCGTGATCGTCGCATCGATCTCGCGGGCGACGTACGCATCGATCGGCCGATCGCCCGCGTCGGCCGTCGGGAAATCGCCGTCAGCGAACCCGCGGATCGTCTCGTATAGCCGGCGGATGAACTCGTTGCTCGACCGGACGCCGCGCTCGGTCCAGTCGAAGTCCTTGGAGGGACGAGCCGCACCCATCATGAACAGTCGGGCCGTGTCCGCGCCGTACTCTTCCATGATCTCGACGGGCGAAACCACGTTGCCCTTGCTGGACGACATTGCCGCCCCGTCGAGTTGGACCATCCCTTGGGGGAGGTAGTGCTCGAACGGCTCGTCGATGTCGAGTAGCTCCATGTCCGCAATCGCGCGGGTCACGAACCGTGAGTACAGCAGATGCATGACCGCGTGCTCGATCCCGCCGACGTACTCGTCGACCGGCAGCCAGTCGTTCGCGCGCTCGGTGTCGAACGGCACGTCCGCGCGGTCGGGCGAGGTGAATCGGAGGAAGTACCACGACGAGTCTACGAACGTGTCCATCGTGTCGGTCTCGCGCTCGGCCGGCGTACCACACTCGGGACACTCGGTTTCGACGAACGACTCGACCTCCTCGATCGGGTTGCCCGTCGGCGTCGGGACGAACTCCGGCAGCTCCACAGGAAGATCCTCGTCGGGGACCATGACCGGGCCGCACTCCTCGCAGTGGATCACCGGGATCGGCGTGCCCCAGTACCGCTGCCGACTGATGAGCCAGTCGCGCAGCCGGTATTGGGTGTGGTGAGCGGCAGAATCGACCGCCTCAATCAGCTGCTCGCGCGCCTCGGCGCTCGGCACGCCGTCGTACTTGCCGCTGTCGACCAGCACGCCGTCATCGGTGTAGGCCCCCTCTGAGATCTCCGCAGTGTCGCTTTCGCCCTCGTCCTCGGGTACGACGACCTGGCGAATCTCGATGTCGTACTCGGTCGCGAACTCGTGGTCACGCTCGTCGTGGCCCGGGACGCCCATCAGCGCGCCCGTCCCTACGTCGGCGAGCACGAAGTCGGCGACGTAGATCGGGATCTCCTCGCCAGTCGCGGGGTTCGTGGCGTACTCGCCGGTGAACACGCCGTTCTTCTCGTCGGTGTCGGCCTCGGGATCGAGCTCGTCGACCGCTGCGGCGAGGTCCGGGTCGTCGGCGACGATCTCCCGCGTCACCTCGTGATCCGGTGCGAGCGCGAAGAAGGTCGCGCCGTAGAGGGTATCGAGCCGCGTGGTAAAGACCTCGACAGGACCGTAGTCGGTGCCGAACTCCACGGTTGCACCGTCCTGACGGCCGATCCAGTTGCGCTGCATCCCCCGGACGCTCTCGGGCCACTGCTCCAAACTATCGATCCCGTCGAGCAGGTCGTCGGCGTACTCCGTGATCTTCAGGAACCACTGATCGAGCGTCCTGGTCTCGACGGGGGTGTCACACCGCCAGCAGACTTCGACGGCTCCGCCGTCTCCGTGAGGCCCCTCGGGGGTCTCTCCGGCCTCGGTCTCGACCTGCTCGTCGGCGAGCACGGTCTCGCAGGAGGGACACCAGTTAACCTCGCCGCCCTTGCGCTCGGCGAGGCCCTCCTCGTAAAAGCGCTTGAACAGCCACTGGTTCCAGCGGTAGTAGTCGGGTTCGCAGGTCGTGACTTCGCGCTCCCAGTCGTAGCCAAAGCCCATCGATTTCATCTGGCTGCGCATGGTGTCGATGCAGTCCATCGTCCACTCCCGGGGATGGATCTCGCGCTCGATCGCGGCGTTCTCCGCAGGGAGCCCGAACGAATCCCACCCCATCGGGTGAAGCACGCTTTCGCCCTGCATCCGCTTGTAGCGGGCGTAGGCGTCCGTAATGGTGTAGTTGCGGACGTGGCCCATGTGGAGGTCGCCCGACGGGTAGGGAAACATACTGAGGACGTAGCTCGGATCGGTGGCGTCGTCGGGGATGCGGAAGACGTCCGACTCCTCCCAGCGGGCCTGCCACTTCTGTTCGACGTCAGCGTGGTCGTAGGTGTCCTGTTGTTGCATGAGAGAGCCGCGTTGTCCGTCGTAACCGACGCATCCATCTATAGGTTGTCATCGACCACCGGAGAACCACCCGCTCCGGCCGCGACGTTCTTTATCACGCGACGCGTAGACGACGACATGAGCCAGGACGAATCCGACGATCCATCACTCCCGCGGAAAGCACTACGAACGGTCACTCCCCCGTCTCAGGGCCACCGCGACACCGAAATGGACGTCATCGGGTGGTCGATCCTCGTCGGCCTCCTGATCGTCGCGCTGCCGTTGCTGCCGGTGCTCGTGATCGTCTGGGTGCTGACGAGACTCTTTGATCGAGGCGCGGATCGAGCTACTGACTGACGAACGCGAACGACTCACCGTTGTCGTTCTCGCGGGCGTGCTCGTAGACCACGTGAGCGGTCGCTACGTCCTGGATCGCGAGGCCGGTGCTGTCGAACACCGAGATGCCGTCTTCGGGGGTGCGACCCGACGCTTCGCCGACGACGATCTCGCCGACCGCGCCGTCGATGTCGGCGTCGTCAATCACGCCGTCGGCGTACGGGATACTGATCTCGCCGGAGTGTGTCGTCTGAGCGTGGTCGTCGATCACGAGGCGGGCGTCGCGGAGGATTGCGGGATCGAGCTCCTGTTTGTCGGCGGCGTCGGCTCCCATCGCGTTGACGTGGGTGTGCTCGCCGAGGTCGTCCCGCGAGACGAGCGGTTCGGTGCTCGGGGTCACCGTAGAAAGCACGTCGCAGGCGGCAGCCTCCGGGATCGAGCCGCCGTGGACGTCGAACCGGTCGTCGAAATACTCGACGAACGCCGCGACCGCCTCGTCGTCGAGGTCCGCGACGACGATCTCCTCGATGTCCCGGACGGCGGCGATGGCTTCGACCTGGGTGTACGACTGGACGCCGGCTCCGACGAGGCCCAGCGTTCGAGCGTCCTCGCGGGCGAGGTAATCGGTCGCGACCGCGGCCGCCGCGCCGGTGCGCTGCATCGTGAGTTCGGTGCCGTCCATGATCGCGAGCGGGCGTGCGGTCTCAGGATCGGAGTAGATCATCGTCCCGAGCACTGTGGGAAGGTCGAACTTCTCGGGATTGTCGGGGTGGACGTTGACCCATTTGATGCCGGCGGCGTCCCACTCGCCAGCGTCGAGATAGGCGGGCATCGACCGGAAGTCGCCGTTGTACTCGGGAAGATCGATGTAGGATTTGGCCGGCATCTGGGCGTCGCCGCGCTCGTAGGCCGCGAACGCGTCCTCGACCGCCCGGATGACCTCGTCCATCCGTGCGTTCGCGTCGACTGCTGTCTGGTCCAACAGGAGCGTTTCCATACCGGCGATATCTGCGCGGCAGCCTTAATTCTACCACTCTCGGGGTCGCCACACCGATCGTGACCAATGAACGAAAAGACATTTTGCACGATGTGTCCGAAAGGCAGCATGCAGCGTGCCGTGGGAACGGTTCTTGTCGTCGTGCTGATCGTGCTTGCCGGCTGTAGTGGGGTGTTCGGTGGCGACGGTGGCGGCGAATCGACACCGACGGTCACGCCGATGACGGTTCCAACCGACGAGCCCACCCCGACGCCGGTACCACAGCTCGCGCCTGGACTTACGGGTCAGGGTATCGAGAACGCGAGCGCGCTCGTGGCAGCGCATAGCTCGTTTCTCCAGAATCGATCGTTCACCACGAGGACGAACGTGACTGGGCTGGCGACGAACGGCTCGGTCGTCATTCAACGAACGGATACGCTTCGTGCAGGACCACGGGGTGAGGGGGTGTATTCGGTCTCCGTAACGAACGGTAGTTATCGGTATGTGTCTCCGGAGACCGTTCCCGTTCGTACCGCAATTTGGACGAACGGCGAACGACTGCTGTTGAATCGAACGTACGCAAATGGAACCACGACGTACGAACGATACAGGGATAGTACAGAAGAACGGTATGGTGCTGCGGGAGCCGGACTCCGATACCGTCTCGAACCGTTCGATACCACTACCACTTCGGTAACGGAACGAGACCGCAACGGAACTACCCTGTATCTCGTTCGCGGGAAAATACGAAGCAATCAGACGTTCGGGCGAGAGAGTATGAGTCTCCGAATGCTCGTCGATCCCCAGGGTGTCATCCATAGCTATCGGATCGTCCAGCAGCCACAGAACAGCGAAAATCTCTCGCGTGTCGTCAGTACGACCCGATTTTCGTCCATCGGTGCGACCGATACGCCTACCCGACCGTCGTGGATCAACGAAGCGACGAACCGAACGACTCCGGTACCGAATCGGCTGTCCCCCTCGCCGAACGCGACGACCACCACAGCCACGACCACATCGGAACCGACGGCTAATCGGAACACGACGACAGCGGGCGATGTGACGACCCTCAATATTAGTAGCTGACGACACGGTTCTCTCAGCCAGACGCTCGACCCACAACAGCGGTGGTCCACGCCCAACGGACGCGCCAAAGTGGTGACTGGGACGATGAGATGACGCATATCGCGTCGCGGCGTGGTGTGTCGTCTTCACCTCAGAAACCGAGGTCGAGCACCTGATTACCGACGAGCGACACACAGATCACGGCGAGAAACACGACGAAGATCCCGAACGCAACCGCCCAGCCCGCAGCGTCCGCAACCGTTCCCACGACGACGCTTCCCGTCGCACTCAGCATCATGTACGTCGTCCGCACGAGACCGAACCCGGCACCGCGTTCGGCGGCCGAGAGATTGTCGACGAAGCGGGGTAAGAGTGCCGCACTCCAGCCCATCGCGATGCCGACACAGAAGATACCGGCGAGGAGGACACTCAATCGCGAGCCGAGGAGAAGCAGCATATAGCCACCGATCCCGAAGACTGCACAGAGGCCTGCGATCTCTTCGCGACCGTACCGGTCCGAGAGCGACCCGATACCGGGTTGTGTGAGCCCTTGGATGACGAAATACGCCGAGAACAGTGTACTGGCGAACGTCACCGAGTAGCCGTGATACGTGATCAGAAACGTCGGGAGAAACGACGCCGTCGCCTGCCAGATAAACTCGAACAGAAACGCGAGCACGGCAGTGAAGGCGATCTTCCGCCGGGAGAGGAGTTCGAGAACCGGTTCGAGCGCGAACCGGTCCGTCATCGACTGTTCGGGACGTGCGGGCTCCGTTGGACGCACCTTCCAGCGGAAGAGAACGAACACCGGTAACGCAGCGGCGGCTCCGAGCGCGATCGCCGCCCGCCAACCGAACCACTGACTGACGGCGGCCGCCGCGATCGGCGCTAGCAATCCCGCCAACGGTGCCCCGGAGTTGTGAAGCCCGATCGCGGTGCCGATGTTGTTCAACTCCCGGCTCAGCAGCGTCGTCGCAACGCTGTAATGCAACCCTGCAACGCCACCCAAAACCAGCGTGAGGACGAGAAAGACCGGCATCGATGGCGAGAGCGCGAGCAGCGCGCTGGCGACCGTTGTTAGCCCAACTGCTGCGAGGATGACGCGCCGCTCACCGTACCGATCGGCCAGGATGCCGCTCGGGAACTGTGCGAACGCGTACGCCATCCAGAGACCCGTCAGCGCGAGCCCGAGAATTCCCGTCGACGAATCGAACGTATCGACGATCTCCGGGACGACTGGACTGATGACCAATCGAGCAACCATCGTCGCGAAGAACGCGAGCGTACAGAGGACGACGAGCGTCACCCGATAGCCCCATACTCGACTCACTACTCGTAGTATCCACGTGGTCTGGTAAAACGTACTGACTCGCTACAGAACTTTTCGGGATGGTTACCAGAGAGAAGACCGCTCTCTCGGTGTGGATCGGTCCGCCCGACAACGAAAACTGCCGTCGGATCGATTGCCTCGAAACGCCGTTCGGATCTCTCTCGACGGTCTTTGAGCCGCCGGAGACGTTCGATGACTGTTTAGTGGAGAGTGGTGGTCGGGCCGAGCTTACATCATGCCGCCCATGCCACCCATACCGCCCATACCACCCATGCCGCCGGGTGCGCCACCGGGGCCGCCGGCGTCATCGCCGCCCTCGGTGGTGAGGTCGCCGGCGGAGATGATGTCGTCGATCTTGAGCACGAGGTTCGCGGCCTCGGTCGCACTCGACAGGGCTTGCTCCTTGGCGTGGGCGGGCTCGACGACGCCGGCCTCGTAGGTGTCCTCGACCTCGCCGTCGTAGACGTTCAGGCCCGCGTGCTCGTCGCCGGATTCGTGGGCCGAGCGGAGGTCGACGAGGGTGTCGATCGGATCGAGACCGGCGTTCTCCGAGAGCACCCGTGGAACGAGTTCGAGTGAGTCGGCGAACGCTTCGACTGCGAGCTGTTCGCGGCCACTCACGGAGTCGGCGTACTCGCGAAGCCGGGAGGCGAGCTCGACCTCGATTGCGCCGCCGCCGGCGAGCACGCGCCCGTCCGAAACCGTCTGGGCGACGACTTCGAGCGCGTCCGTAATGCCGCGTTCGAGTTCGTCGACCACGTGGTCGGTCGAGCCGCGGAGGAGGATCGTGACGCCGTGGGAGTCCTCGCCCTCGACGTAGAACAGCCCGGCGTCCTCGTCGCGGGTGACCGAGCCAGTACCGAGGTTGTCGGCGCGCGCGCTGTCGAGATCGGAGACGATGTTCGCCCCGAGAACCTCCTTCAGGAACTCGATGTCGGACTTCTTCGCCCGGCGGACGGCCAGAATGCCCTCTTTCGCGAGGTAGTGCTGGGCGAGGTCGTCGATGCCCTTCTGGCAGAAGACGACGTCGGCACCGGTCTCTTTGATCTGCTCGACCTTGGCTTTGAGCTGCTCGTCCTCCTGGTCGAGGAACTGCTGGAGCTGGTTCGGATCGGAGAGGCTGACCTGGGAGTCGACGTTCGCCTCCTCGACCTCGACGGCCTCGCTCAACAGGAGCACCGAGGCGTCCTCGGCCTCGGATGGCATGTTGTCGTGAACCGGGTCCTTGCTGATGACCGCGCCGTCGAGGAGCGTGGAATCGCCCACCGACTGGCCGGTCTGGGTCTCGATGTTGACGTACTCGAGGTCGACGACGTTCTCGCCGGTCTCGGTCTCGACGGTCACATTTTGAACCGCGTCGACGATGAGGTTCGCGAGCTGTTCCTTGTTCGATTCGGCTCCCTTGCCGGTCATCGAGGTCTCGGCGACCTTGCGGACCCGCTCGGTGTCGTCAGCGTCGATCTCCTCGGCGAGCTCGCCGATCTCCGCGCGAGCCTGCTCGCTCGCCATCTGGAGGCCCTTGATGATCGCCGTCGGGTGGATGTCCTGTTCGAGGAGCCCCTCGGCGTTCTTGAGGAGTTCGCCCGCGACCGCGACCGCCGTCGTGGTGCCATCGCCCGCCTCGTCCTCCTGGGTCTCGGCGACCTCGACGATCATCTCGGCGGTCGGGTTGTTGATGTCCATCTCGGTCAGGATGGTGACGCCGTCGTTCGTCACGGTGACGTCGCCCATCGAGGAGACGAGCATCTTGTCCATCCCCTTCGGTCCGAGTGTCGACCGGACCGAATCCGATACTGCTCGTGCTGCGTTGATGTTGTGGGACTGTGCGTCCTCGTCCTGGACGCGCTGGGAGTCGTCGCCCATGATGATCATGGGTTGGCCCTGCATTCGCTGACTCATGATTCACCGACCGATTGAATGTGCTTCTATAAAAAACTATCTATCGCTACCGAAGCGAGCCCGAGGACGCTCACGAATAGGAGAGACGCAAACCGCCCGATGGTGTGCTCACGAACGACGGATCATGTGAAGTGTTATCAGTAGATGTGACCCGAGCCACGCTCTCGGCGACCGGAATTTAAATACATCCATGACGTTCCTCGGACGAATGCCGTACCCGAACAGTCCGGGCAAACACGACTGGGAGGCGCTGATCACGCCGCGAGCGAGTCTCGACTACTTCCACGACGAGCCGGACCCGGTACCGAAATCGCTCGTCCTGTGTTTCCACGACGGACTTCTCGACCACGTTGCCGAGAGCTACGCCGTCACCGGGTTCGAGACGTGGGATACGGGGTACGCACTTGACACCACCGATGGGCGGGTCGGGATCGTTCGCGTGCCTGGCGTCGGCGCGCCGGTGACCCCCCTCGTGATGGAGAAACTGATCGCCCGCGGGGCCGATCGGTTCCTCGCGCTCGGACACGTCGGCAGCCTCCGGCCGGACGTGGTGCTCGGCGATCTGGTTATCGTCGATCGCGCGCTGCGCGACGAGGGAACCTCGCATCACTACCTCGATGCTGGGACGTACGTCGACGCGACACCCGCGCTGTGTGGCCAACTCGAAGCCGCACTCGATGCGGTCGACGACACCTACCACACCGGCCCGACGTGGACCACGGACGCGATCTACCGGGAAACGGTTCCCGAAATCGAACGCTATCGTGAGGACGGGATCGTGACGGTGGACATGGAGGCCGCGGCGGTGTTTGCGATCGCGGAGCGTCGCGGCGTCGATGCGAGCGCACTGTTCACCATCAGCGACCATCTCGACCCATCGGGCTGGGAGCCCCGGTTCGCCGAGACGGACGAACACCTCGAACGCGCGTTCGCGCGGGCCGTCGCGGCGCTCACTGGGTGACTCACTCGACGGGTTCCTTCCAGTGGATAGTCACAGTCCCGATCACGAAGTCGTCGCCCGTGCTGGCGTCGCGGACGAACCGGAGCGTGTTGGTGCCCTCCACGAGGTCCGCGCCGGTGATCGGATCCATCCAGTACTGCCAGCCGTCGGCGGGCGGGATGTCGAAGCCCGTGAGCGCGTCGCCATTGACGAGGATTTCGTGATCGTACGCCGAGATATCGAAGATCTGGAGCTCGAGGTACGGGTCGATGACCGGCTCGGTGGGAACGGTGAACTCGAACTCCGAGGAGCGGTGGTTACCGACGAACTCCGCCCACGACACGTCGAGTCCGTCCGCGCTGTCGCCGAGGTGTTCTTGGACGGTGAGGAGCGCGTAGTTCGCGCGGGTGGGCTGATCCATCGTGTGCGTTCTCGCCTGCTGGGGACCTAAATCCGCCGTCTCCACTCGGGACGGGACGTCATCGACCTTCGATCCATCACCGAAACGTCTCCCGCGCACGCCGGACGTAGCTGTTGTTCGCCCAGCTACGGGCGTCGCTCATCCCGTCGAGTAGCGTTGCTGCATCGGTTTCGGTGAGCACGCCGTTCCGGACGAACACCGCCAGCAGCTTCGGCGTCGTCACCAGGCGAGTGTCGATCAGCGACGCGTGGACCAGGCCGAGCCGATTGAACTCGTCGCACAGAAACATCGCCGCATCCGTGTCGTTCGCGAGCGTGACCGCAGCGTTCTCCCCGTCGTCGAGCGGGAAGTCCGCATCGAGCTCGCTCTGCCGGACATCGAGTTCGTCGCGTCGATCGAGTACCGCTTCCGCAGCCTGGCCCTGCGCGTCCGCGTACGACGCGACGTCTTCGAGTTCGCTCACGACCGCTCTTGGAACGAGAAGCTCGTACTCGCGGTAGAGACAGTCGAGCGGCGACGGATCGTGGTCGGCGACGGTCCCGAGGCTGACGAGGGCCGACGTGTCGGCAACGACGCGCGCCATCTACAGGTCGGCCAGCTCCTCTGTGAGAGAGTCGTCGAGCTGGCGCTTTAGCACCCGGAAGTTCGCCGCCTCTTCGGGGCCAACGAGCGCCTTCAACTGCTCGAATGTGATCTCGTCGTCGTAGTACGCACCCGCAATTTCCTGGGTCAGCCGGTCGTCGTGGGCGGCGTCCCGGAGGTACTCGCGGAGCGCGTCGGTCAGCACGTCGGTGCGGTCGGTCCCGAGGACCGTCGCCAGCGCGTCCGCGCGCTCGACGAGCTTCTCGGAGGCGCGGAACTGGACGCGGCGTTTGTCGCTGCTCATCTGTGTGCTGGTTGGCAGCCGGCTGCAAAGAGGTTTGTGTACGATGTGAGCCAAGTCTTGTAGTGTCCGTGAGCGAGCGAAGCGAGCGCCGGAGGGAGTACGCGGTATTTTTGGTCCAGATTTTTGCCCGAACGAGGGAGCGTAGCGACCGAGTGAGGTGCAAAAAGGTGGGGTTGAATGGGCCGGCGCGAATTCGAATCGCGGTTACGGCCACCCGAAGGCCGAAGGATACCAAGCTACCCCACCGGCCCGCGGCCGAAACCACGAGCACGAGCGTGTTAACCCTTCCGTCTCAGCGTGGTCTCGACTCGGAGCAGCTACTCGACGGCGAAGTAGCGATCCCAGTGATGCCGACAGCCGGGATTGAACCCGCCGTCACACTGCGGGCAGCGATGGTCGCAGTCGAGATACGCCGCTATCGAGAGCTGCGCGCCACACCGTCCGCAGAGCACGGCCGGTTCGTCGAAGCGCGCCGGCGGCCATCGGCTGGCCTCGTGATCGGCGAGCGCCTCGTGGCACTCGATGCAGGGGTAGAACGTTTCACAGCACGGGAGCGCGATGGCGACCACGTCGCGATCGGTCCGGTAGTGCCGACAGCGCGTTTCGGCGTCAACCTCGACGCCGCGGAGCGGCACGTCGAGTGCGTGGTCGTCGGTCGCGGTGGAATCGCCCGCGTCGGCACGATCGGTCATCAGTACTGCGTGTACCCTGCGGTGTCGAGCCAGTTGTGTGCGATCGTGATAGCGTGGTCGGCGTGGAGTCGTTCGGGACCGAGGCGCACCCGCGTGTCCGCGACTCCTTCCAGAAGGCCGGTCTCGTCGTCGGCGAAATCGCGGTGATCCGACAGCACGAACGCCGGTTCCTCCGGTGGGTCGATCTCTCCGACGGGGTCACCGTCTTCGTGGAGCGCGACGACGGTGCTCTCCTCAGCGACCTTCTCCAACACCGGTTCGAACCCCCGCCGTGAGAGGAAGACGCCCGGCGAACTCTCGACTTCCATGTGGCCGATGGCCTCCTCGCGCGAATCGAGCGCGTTCCGGATCAGCGCGGCCGTCGAGCGCTCGTCGGGATTCAGCCGACGGAGCTCGCCCCCCTCGAAGCGCACCGCGAACTCGTCGGCGAGCACGAGCCACACCCGAACGTTCTCGCGGAGGTCGTGCGAGAGGAAGAACGCCGAGTTCACACACCGACAGAGCACGTCGAGCCGCCCCGCACCACCGGCGAGATCGTCGAGCGAGAAGTCGGCGGTCGTGGGGGCGTCGTGACCCGAGACGACGAACTGGCGCATATTCCTCCTGACGACCGGGAACGAATAGCCCCGTCGATCACCACGTCAGGCCTTCGTAGGTGAGCCCCTCACGCGGCTCGACGATCCGCCGACCGTCGACCACTATCTGACTACTCATCTCTCCGAACGCGTCGTCGAGCGCCGCAAACTCGTCCCAATCGGTGACCACGAGCGCTCCCTCTGCATCTCGGAGCGCGTCGGCCGCCGAATCGGCGTACTCGATGTCGGGGTACTTCTCGGCCATCGCGCCCGCAGCGACCGGATCGTAGGCCGCCACGTCAGCGCCGCGCTCCAGCAGCCCCGCGATGATCGGCGTCGCGCGCGACCCGCGGATGTCGTCGGTGCCGGGCTTGAACGCCAATCCGAGCACCGCGATCCGCTTGCCCGCGGGATCGACGTGGCGCTCGAGCAGTTCGAGCATCCGCTCTGGCTGGCGATCGTTGACGTCGACGATCGCGTTGAGCAGCGTCGGGTCGTAGCCCACCGAGCGCGCGGCGGCCCGCAGCGCGTCGGTGTCCTTCGGGAAGCACGAGCCGCCCCACCCCACACCGGAGCGGAGGAACCGCTCGCCGATCCGGTCGTCGAGCCCGATCGCGTCGGCGACCTCGTACGAGTCGACGCCGAACTCCTTGCAGACGTTGCCGAGCTCGTTGATGAGGCTGATCTTCCCCGCGAGGAAGACGTTGTTCGCGTACTTTACCATCGCGGCCTCGCGCCGACCGGTCTCGACGATCGGCACATCCTCATCGTTCGCAGCGACCAGCGGCTCGTATACCCCGTGCAGTCGTTCGAGCGCGCGATCATCGCCGTCCTCGGTACCGAAAACGAGCTTGTCGGGTTCGAGGAAGTCCGTGACTGCCGAGCCCTGGCTCTGGAATTCGGGATTGACCGCGACGCCGAACTCCTCGCCCGCACGCTTGCCCGAGGTCTCTTCGAGAATCGGCACGAGCCGTTCCTCGACCATCCCCGGAATCACGGTGCTTTTGACCACGACGAGGTGGTAGCCCTCGGTCGCGGCAAGCTCCTCGCCGATGTCTTGCATGCCCGCCTCAACCACCGAGAGATCGATGCTGCCGTCCTCGCGGGTCGGGGTCTGGAGCGCAACGAACGTGACGTCGGTCTCGCGGAGGGCGGCGTGATCGGTGGTCGCGTGGAGCCGGTCACCGGCGTGGGCCGCAACGCGCTCGTCGAGCCCCGGCTCGTGGATCGGTGTCTCGCCTGCGTCGAGCGCTGCCACGATGTCTTCGTCGATGTCGATCGCGACCACGCGGTGCCCGAGATCGGCGAGACAGGCTGCGACGCTCGTGCCGACGTAACCGCTGCCGACGACTGAGATGTCCATGCTGGCTCGTTCACCACCTCCTGCCTTGAGCGTTCGGATGGATGCCGATTCAGCCAATACAATCCATTCCAAAGGCCGATCGAACCGATGAACAGATTTTTGCGACCCGGCGCTGGACGGGAAGACATGAAAGCTGTCGTGCTGGCTGCCGGCGAGGGAACCCGTCTCCGGCCGCTCACCGAGGACAAGCCGAAGGGAATGGTCGAGATCGACGGAAAACCTATCCTGACGCACTGTTTCGAACAGCTCGTCGAGCTGGGCGCGAGCGAACTCCTCGTGGTGGTGGGCTACCAGAAGGAGGTCATCATCAGCCACTACGGCGACGAGTTCGAGGGCGTCCCGATCACGTACGCCCACCAGCGCGAGCAGGCGGGGCTCGCCCACGCCCTCCTCACCGTCGAGGAGCATATCGACGACGACTTCATGCTCATCCTCGGCGACAACATCTTCGATGCGAACCTCGCGGACGTCATCAACCGTCAGCGCGAGGACCGCGCCGACGCGGCCTTCCTCGTCGAGGAGGTCCCGATGGAGGAGGCCAACAGGTATGGTGTCTGTGACACCAACGACTACGGCGAGGTCACCGACGTCGTCGAAAAGCCCGAGAACCCGCCGACGAACCTCGTCCTCACCGGTTTTTACACGTTCACGCCAGCGATCTTCCACGCCTGCCATCTCGTCCAGCCCTCCGCGCGCGGCGAGTACGAAATCTCCGAGGCGGTCGACCTCCTGCTCCGCTCCGGACGGACTATCGACGCGATCCGGATGGACGGCTGGCGGATCGACGTGGGCTATCCCGAAGACAGGGACGAAGCCGAACGACGCCTCCAGGAACAACGTGGCGAGGCCAGTGCGGATGCGGACGCTGAGTCCGATTCAGAAGCCGAGACGGCGGACGCGACTGGGAACGAGTAACGAACGATAGAACTACGCGCTACGGAGCCGCTCGCGGATCGTCTCCTCGACGGTGTGTTCGGCCGACCACCCCAGGTCAGCAGCCGTGCGTGACGTGTCGACTGGGAACGAGTCGACGAGCGTCTCGCCCGACCGTGGGTTCGAGATGATTTCGACGTCGGTGTCGATGTCGCGCTCGTCGGCCGCCACGTCGGCGATCAACTGGGCGAGTTCCTGTACGCTCGGGTCCTCGTCGCTTGCGAGTTCGTACTTCGTGGTGCCGGTGTCGCCGCGATCGAGTGCCTCGACCATCGCCTCTGCGCTGTCGACGTAGGCCCGTGCGACGTCCTCGACGTGGACGTAGTTGCGCGATTGGGTGCCCGGCTCGTACACGGTAAGCGTCTCGCCCGCGAGCGCACGATCGAGGAAGAAGTTCGTCACCGTCCCTTTCGAGACCCGATCGCCGTCGATCGTGTGATCGCCGTAGAGGTTCGCGATCATGAACTGGTGGGCCGGGAACGCTCCCTCGGAAAAGGATTCGATCGCCCGCTCGTTCAGGAGCTTGGTCCGGCCGTACCAGTTGAGCGGATCCCGGGGATGGTCGACCGTGATCGGGAACTCTTGTGGATCGCCGATGACGCCCATGCTGAACGGGAAGATCAGCCCCGCCCTGTGCTTCCGGCAAAACCACGCCACGTTCTCGGTGCCCTGAACGTTGACCTCGTAGGCGAGGTCCGAGTGGTCCGCACAGTCGTCGACGCCGCTGAGGGCGGCGAGATGCATCACGATGTCCGCGCCGGCGAGCGCGTCTTCGAGTCGATCGCGGTCGCGGACGTCGACGTGTTCGACCGCGACGTCCCCGATCTGGCGGATGTCGCCGAGATAGAAGTTGTCGAACGCCCTGATCTCCCACGCCGGGTAGGCGGCTTGGAGCTGTTTGACGACACAGCTTCCGATGTACCCCGCCGCGCCGGTGATCGCGACGGTCATGGTTTCCTCGCTCTCGCTGCCGACCTCGGTGTCGGTCCCGCTCATCCCGTGAACCTCCCTGCGAGTTCGCGAACGCCCTCGCGGAGCGTGTATTCGGGTTCGAAACCGGTCTCGTCGAGCCGGTCGAAGTTCACGTGGTAGGAGGGGCCGGGGTGTTCGTCTTCGAGGTATGTCACGTCCACCGTGTCGATTTCCTCGCTGATGAGTGTAGCGACATCCGCTATCCGATAGTTCCCGTCGTTCGTGCCCACGTTGTAGACGGGTTTCGACCACTCGCCCGGGCGGAGCACGGCGTCGCGGTAGGCCCGCGCGGCGTCACGAACGTGGATGAACGGCCGCCAGTTCGAGCCATCCCCGTACACGGTGAGTGGGCGGCCGGTGAGCGCCCGGAAGACGAACTGGTTCACCACGAGGTTGAACCGGATGCCTGGCGCGTCGCCGTACACCGTGCTCAGCCGGATCGCGGTCCCGTCCATGTCGTACTCGGCCGTGTACTCGCGGAGCAGTTGCTCGGACTCGTGTTTGGTTTCGGCGTAGGGGTTTATCGGATCGGGGTCGACCGTCTCGTCGATATCCGTGCTGGTCGCTCGGCCGTAGATGTTACACGAGGAGGCCACGACGACCCGCCCGACGCCGATCTTCCCGGCGGCGGTGAGCACGTTCCGGGTTCCCTCCAAGTTGGTCGCGTAGGTCTCCTCCCGGCGGTCGTGGGTGCTGTCCGCGCCGGTGATCGCCGCGAGATGGACGATCCCGTCGACGCCTCGGACCGAGCTCTCGACGTCGCCGTACTCCCGGACATCGCCCTGTCGGAAGTCGATGGCCTCGACACAGCCCAACAGGTTCCGCGGCGACCCCGTCGATAGGTCGTCGAGCACGACGACTCGGTCGACACGATCGTCTTCGCACAGCAGCGGCACCAGCGCGCTCCCGATGTAGCCACAGCCGCCGGTGACGAGGAGATCCATCAGTCCTCCCGGTCTTCGAGCACGTCCGGCAGGAACCGGTCCTCGTGGGACGTGATGATCTCTGCCTGGTCGGTCATCGCCCTGAGCACCTCGTCCATCCCGGTCTCGAAGTCTACCGACTGACCGTCGATCAGGTCGTCGTAGCGGTCGTTCTCGATCTCCATCTTGTGGGTTTCGTCCTCCTCACGGGGGTTCTCGACGTGCTCGACCGCAACATCGAGATCGTACTCCGCACCCACGTCGGCGATGGTTTCGGCGATCTCGACGATGCTGATCGCGCGCGTGACCTGGTTGTAAACGGTGTGGGGCGCGGGCCGGTCGTCGGGATCACACAGCGCGAGGCGTGCGAGCCCCTCGACCGCGTCCTCCAGGCTCACGAACGGCTTTCGCTGCTCACCCTTGCCGTACACCGTCAGCGGGTAGCCCGCGACCGCTTGGGCCGCGAAACGATGAGCGACCACCCCGAAGTAGTAATCGAAGTCGAGGCGAGTTGCGAGTCGGTCGTCCGCACGGGTCTCGTCGGTACCCGACCCGTAGACGATCGCGGTCCGCACATCACTAATCGGGAGATCGAACTGGGTGTTCGCGAGCCGGAGGTTCGCCGCGTCGTGGCTCTTGGTGAGGTGGTACCACGAGCCCGCCATCGCGGGGAACGGGACCTCGTCGCGGTCGCCGTCGTTCTCCATCGTCGCACCACCCTCCGGGATCGGGAACTCGGGCGCACCGTAGACGCCCGTGGTGGTGGTCTCGACGAAGTGGGTGTCGTCGAGTCCTGCCTCGTGGAGTCCCCACAGGAGGTTTCGAGTGGCCTGCATGTTGTTGTGCTGGGTCTCGTTCGCGTGTTCGCCGTTGATCTGTGAGTACGGCGCGGAGGGCTGGGCAGCGGTGTGTACCACCGTGTCCGGCTCGTGGACTGCGAACAATTGATCGACGAACGCTCGATCCGTGAGGTCGCCCTCGACGAACGAAAGGTTCGTGAGCCCCTGCTCTTCGGCGGCCGCGACGCGCTCCTCGATCGAGACGACTGGTGTAGCGCTTTTCGCGCCGACCGACGCTACCCACTCGCGGCGCGCACCGTTGTCCACGCCGAGTACGCGCTCGCCGGTCCGCTTCGCGATCCTGAGGGCCGTTGGCCAGCCGACGTAGCCGTCCGCTCCAGTGACGATGATCGACATTGGTTACTCAGTTTCTGAGTAACTATTCCACCAACAAAACGCTTTCCCCTCGGGTATGGGTGATGTTCACACGAACAGACCTAGCGAAAAGTAGATCCCGGGTTCGATCGTGGCTCACGTCAGCCGGTCGGCGATCCCTGCAGCGATGGGCAGCCGAGGGGATTCGCCCTGGTAGGCTTTGATCATGAGGTAGGCCCACGCGACGAACCCGCCGACCGCGGCCACGAGCCAGACCAGTCCGAGGATCAGCGAGAACAGGCTCCCGACGAGAAACCCGCCGGTGGACCCGCTGAACGTCGCTACCGACACTGCCGTGCCGAGGAACGTCAGCGCGATGTACGCCACGAGGAGCACGCCAGTGAACGCGATGCTCTGGGCGGCGTGCCACCGCACGAACGGGTCATCTTTCTCGATCAGATAGAAGATCAGCCCCGAGACCATCCCAAACAGGTACGACAGCGCGCCTGCAGTGTTGCTGTCGAGTCCCGAGTCGCTCTCTACGGCCGCTGTGGGTTCGTTCTCTATGTCGATGTCTTGTGTGCTGCTTGCCATTGGTTGCTCCGCTGTATGGTGGGTGTTCGTCCGCCCGTACGAACCGCCGGCGGGATCGCCGCCAACGGGTATGTTGAGGCGTGTTGAGGGGTTATACTCACCGAACGAGATCGTCTCATGCCGTGAGACGATCTCATCACGTGAGACAGATTCACTCGATGTGTACGTTCTCGCACACGTCCTCCGGCCGTGGTTACCGTGCTCGGGAACACAAATGGATCTCGACGCAGTCGTGGACGCGTACGGACCAATCGAGTGTGCTGGCAGTGCTGTACTCTCACGTTATTCCGCCGCAGCGAGGGATCACCGGAAATCCCATTCCGGACTCGGTTATCACGGTCCCCACGCGGAGACGTACTTAGACACGCTACAACAACGATTTAGTAGCTAGACAACTAGGCGTTGGTATGCCGAGCGCGAAGGCAGAGGATTACATCAAAGCGGTGTACCAGCTCCAAGACGGTGACGAGCCGGTCGCCACGTCGGACGTCGCCGATGCGCTTGGCGTCACAGCACCGACGGTGACAGCGACGATGAAGCGGCTCCAAGAACAGGGGCTCGTCGAGCGCGAGGAGTACAAAGGCGTGCGACTGACCGCTGAGGGGGAGCTGGTCGCGCTCGAAACTATCCGCCATCACCGACTGCTCGAACTGTTTCTCACTGAGCATCTCGGGTACGACTGGACCGAGGTTCATGACGAGGCCGACCAGCTCGAACATCACATCAGCGAGCGGCTCGAAACCGAACTCGCAGCCGTCCTCGAGAACCCGAGCGCCGACCCTCACGGCGCGCCGATTCCGACCGAAGACCTCGAACCCACCGACGCCGACGACGATCCGCTCTCGGAGTACGACGAGGGTGAGACGGTGATCGTCACACAAGTGGCCGACAGCGACGCGGAGGTGCTCGACTACCTCGCCGACGCCGGCATCACGCCCGGTACACGTCTCGATATCACCGAGATCGCGCCGTTCGGGATGCTTACTGTCGCGTCCGACGACGCCGACGATACAGTCTCGCTCCCCAAAGAAATCGCGACCGCCATCCGCGTTCGCGATACCGATTCCGAGGCTCCCGATAACGGGATGACGCTGACCAGCTGATCCCATCGTCATCCCGACGCGACCGATCTCTGCACCGACGGTCGGCATCAGAGAACCCCGAGAACGAATCCCACGCCCATGGTGACGAGGACGACGGCGGAAAACAGCGGGAAGTACTCTGCAACGCCTTCCATCCGCTCCTCGTACTGCTGGTACCCCGCGATCAACACCATCGTGAGCCCGACGAGGGCGACGAGAACGGCGAGCGCATAGGTCATCATCAGTTCGAGACACCGGTCGGAGCCCAAACAGAGACCGATGATCTCGAACTCCTCTTCGTGGGCGAACCCGAGCACGAACGCCGTCCAGACGATTCCGGACAGATTCTGTGCCCCATCTCCTTCGATCGAGGAGCGGTCGTGGGAGTGTCCGCCGCCCCGGAAGACGCGCTTCACTCGTTCGGTCACTCCCGACGTTTCTGCGTCCCCGTGATCGTGACGATCGTCCTCGTGGTGGTGGTGATCCTCGTGGTGCTCGTGCTGGTCGTGGTTATGACCGTGATCGTGGGTGTGGTCGTGTCCGTGACCGGAGCTGTACTCACGAATTCCGAGAAGGATGAGCAAACATCCCGCGACGAGACTGACGGGCCCGCCGATCTGGACACCGAGAACCGAAACGGGATCGTTGATCTGGGTCAGATCGAAATACGATTTGGCGAGGAAGAACACGGCGACCACGGCGAGCGAACTCACGAGATGTCCGAGTCCCAACAACGAGCTCGCGACGAAACCGCTCCACCACTTGTTCGAGCGGTTGAGGGCGTGGGCTGCGGCGATCGGCCACCCGTGTCCGGGTTCGGCTCCGTGGATCAGGCCGAGAACGGTCGCCCCGAGAAAGAGGGCGAAGGGTTCGCCTCCGGCCATTTCATCGGTAGATGTGGATCTCCGTGTAAAGCGATTGTTATGGTCGATTCGGAGAGATCGTAATAACGGAGGCTAAAGACCGCGGAGTCCGAACGGCGATCTATGCGGACGAGTGTGAACATCCCCGAGGAAGTTCTGGGAACGTTCGACGAGACGTGGCAAACCCAAGGGATGGAATCACGATCGCGTGCGGTCAGGGAAGCGATCCACGAGTACGTGGAGCGACACACCACTCTCGAAGAGATCGACGGTGACGCCGTCGCTGCCATTGCGTTCGACTACGAACATACGCTGATCATCGAGGAACTCCACACACTCCAACACGAGTTTGAGGACGTGATCGCGACGACCCATCACCTCCACCAGGGGGAGTGGTGTCTCGAATCGGTTTTCTGTCACGGGCCGGCCGACCGAATCCGCGAACTCGTCTACCAACTGCGGGATTTCGATGCCGTCGGTCGCGTCAACGTCACGTTCCTACAGCCGACACAATAACACACGCTCGTTGGTCCCGGAAACGGTTTCGGACGCGTTTCCAGGGGGGAAGGAGGTACTCCGTCTTTCCCGATCCCTCGGAAGTTAGATGGTCCACGACAGCGAATCGTTACCGAAGCGTACCGCTCTGTCAGTGGGTTTACTAACTATCCTCGATCCACTGTTCCGGTAGCGGTCGTGTCAGCATTCGCGTGGATAACTCCCAGCAGCCGTTGGAGCTTCCAGTCGATCGGCAGCGTTTAGCCTAATCTAATTCAATACTTAGTGCGGAACCTTTATTGCCTTTGCAGCTACACTCTCGTGTGAGATGAACGGTATACTTCGTGTTAGCTCACGTTTCGGTTCCAGCTTCGAGGGCTGGAACCGTCGTGAAGGAGTGGCGGAGCGGTGATCGCCCTCCAACTCGGCCTACCGGAGGGCCTCGGTATCCTCGTCGGTTCCTGGCGCGAAGCATTCGTCCAGGTCTCGGCGTTCGTCGGCGCGACGATTCTCCTGTTCAGTCTCGTCCAGTATCGGTTCGATGGCCAACTTACCGAATGGCTCGAGGCGAACGAACGCGCCCAACCGCTCACCGGTGCGCTGCTCGGGCTGACGCCGGGCTGTGGCGGTGCCATCATCGCGATGCCGCTGTACATCCGTGGGACGGTTAGCTTCGGGACCGTCGTCGCAGCCCTTGCAGCAACCGCGGGCGACTCGGCGTTCATCATCCTCGCGCTCGCTCCCGAAGCGGCACTGTACGCCTACGGGCTCGCGTTCGTCGCGGCGGTCCTGTTCGGCTACGCCATCGACATCTTCGGGCTCGGTGTCGGCTACGTCGACAACGCGGTCGAGCGCATCGGTCGTCCGATGACTGACGGCGGGTTTTCGACAACGAGTGTCGCTCAGGGCGGCCCGAGCATTGCCGACTACGACGGTCCTGACCACCACGACCACGATCACGGCAGCGATATGCCGAGCTATCTGCCGAACTCCCGGCTGCTCGAACGCGCGAGTCATGCCGTCCACGTCCTATGGTGGACGGTCCTCGCGGGCGCGCTCGTCGCCGGTGTGCTCTATCTCGCGAAAGGTGCACAGGAGCCCGCATGGGAGATCGCGCCCACGTACGACGGTCTGTTCACGATGGCTGGCCTCCTCGGTACCACGCTGTCGTTCTATCTCTACTTCATCGGCCGCCACTACATCGGCGAGGGCGAGACCGGCCGCGTCATGGATTCGTTCGACAGCCTCTACAAGACCTTCCAGCACTCCGCGATGGAGACCGCGATGGTGACCGTCTGGGTCGTTGCCGGCTACTTGCTCTACGAGTACGGGCTCTTACTTACGGGGCTGGATATCGCCGGGCTCGCGGCAGCCGCGGGTATTCTTGCCCCGATCGCGGGCGCGGCCCTCGGCCTCATCCCCGGCTGTGCGGCCCACATCGTGTTCGCACAGCTGTACGCCCTCGAAGAGGCGATCCCCTTCTCGGCGCTCGTCGCCAACGCCATCAGTCAGGACGGCGACGCGCTGTTCCCGCTGATGGCGATCGATATGAAGGCCGCCATCATCGCGACCATCTACACCACGATCCCAGGGGTCATCGTCGGCGTCCTCGTCTACTACTTCTGGCCATATGCTCAGTTCGGCTTCGGGGTGATCGGATGACGGTCGTTCCGATTCACGACACCGGCGATGGAAGACCGGCGCGAACGAACTGTGTGAGGGGTGACTGACGTGTACGAGCGTATCCTCGTCCCGACCGATGGGAGCGATCCCGCAACCGCTGCGGTCCAGCACGCGCTCGAGCTCGCCACCCAGCACGATGCGATCCTCCACGCCCTGTTCGTCATCGACACCGACAAGAGCTGGTTGATGGTCTCGCGAACCGAGGTCGACGACGCGATCAGGGACATCGGGCAGGAGACCAGCAAACAAGTCCTCGGCGAGGTCGAAGCCACGGCTGCGGACGCTGGTGTCGAACTTGTCACGGAGGTTCTCGAGGGAACGACCGACGAGCGAATTCTCACGTGTGCCGCCGACGACGGCGCGGATCTCATCGTGATGGGGACGCATGGCCACTCGGGGCTCCAACGCCGTCTCCTCGGGAGCGTCACCGAGCGGGTCATTCGAGGAGCCGATGTCCCCGTCATGGCGGTCAGTACTGACGACGGAGACGCCACCTGAAACGACCTGATTACTATCTCAGAGGCAATCTATTAACAATTACTACCATCAAAGCCGACTATCTTGGCAGTTAAGTTCATAAAAATGCGGTTCGTAGCGTCGGTAATGGACTCGGGCGAAACGACCACGAAACTCTCCGTTCCGCGGATGGACTGTCCCTCGTGTGCGGGCAAAGTCGAGAACGCCCTCGACCGACTCGCCGGCGTCTCGACGTACGAAACCCAACCGACAACTGGCAAGGTAGCCGTCACCTACGACGTAACGTCCGTTGAGGAAACGGATGTCGTAACTGCCATCGAGAGCGCCGGCTACGACGTCACCGATACGACGAGCGAGGGAACGACCGGCGGCGACGCGGCCGATTCGAACGACAGTATCTGGACGAGTTCGCGCGCACTCAAGACGTGGATCAGTGGGGGTTTTCTCGCGCTCGGTCTCCTCTTCGAGTTCTTTCTGACGGCACAGAACGCCGCGGTCGGGATGATATTCGGGAGTGAGCTCCTCGTCGCAGATCTCCTGTTTCTGATCGGCGTTGCGGTCGGGGGCCAGGAAATCCTTCGTAATGGCTACTACTCGGCGCGAAATCTCAATCTCGACATCGATTTCCTGATGTCGATCGCCATCCTCGGCGCGTTGATCGCGAGTCTCGCGTTCGGCGAGGCGCTCTACTTCGAGGCCGCGACGCTCGCGTTCCTGTTCAGCGTCGCCGAGTTGCTCGAACGCTCCTCGATGGACCAGGCCCGTAACTCGCTTCAGGAACTCATGGATCTCTCGCCGAACGAGGCGACCGTCAAACGCGACACCGGGGCGTCGGAGACGCCCCGAGCAGACGGCGAAGCCGTCGACGACGGCGAGGAGACGGTCCTGGTCGAAGACGTCTCGGTCGGCGATGTCGTGGTGGTACGACCTGGCGAAAAAATCCCGATGGACGGCGACGTGATCGACGGAGAGAGCGCGGTCAACCAGGCCCCGATCACCGGTGAGAGCGTCCCAGTCGACAAGACCACCGACGACGAGGTCTACGCCGGCACAATCAATGAGGAGGGCTACCTCGAGATCCAGGTCACGTCGGAAGCCGCGGACAATACCCTCTCGCGAATCGTCGAAATGGTCGAGGATGCCCAGTCGAACAAGACCGAGCGCGAGCAGTTCGTTGAGCGGTTCTCGGCGTGGTACACGCCTGTGGTCGTCGCCTTTGCCGTCCTCGTTACGCTCGGGAGCCCGTTCGTTCTCGGAACCGCGTGGTCGACCGCCGTGGTCTACGGCCTGACGCTCCTCGTCCTTGCGTGTCCGTGCGCGTTCGTGATCTCGACGCCCGTTTCGGTGGTGTCGGGGATCACGAGCGCGGCCGACAACGGCGTGCTCATCAAGGGTGGCAACCACCTCGAAGCGATGGGCGCGGTCGACGTCGTCGCGTTCGACAAAACCGGCACACTCACGAAGGGTGAACTCACCGTGACCGACATCGTCCCGCTCCACGGCAACTCCGAGGAGGACGTCCTCCGATGCGCTCGCGGTCTCGAAGCGCGCAGCGAGCACCCGATCGGCGAGGCAATCGTCGCCGAGGCCGGGAGCGCGGACGTCACCGAGCGCGAGATCGACGACTTCGAGGCCATCACGGGCAAGGGAGTGCGGGCGGAGCTCGACGGCACGCCACACTTTGCCGGGAAACCCGGCTTGTTCGACGACCTCGGTTTCGATCTCTCACATGTCCACACGACGACCGACGGTGGCGTCGTGACCCGGACGACACGCCGACTCTGTGAGCAGAACAACTGCCTCGACTTACTGGAGGAGACGGTGCCCGAACTCCAGTCCGAGGGCAAGACCGTGGTGCTCGTCGGTACGGAGGACGAGATCGAGGGCGTCGTCGCCGTCGCGGACGAAGTGCGCCCTGCGGCGAAGCGGACCATCGCGCGCCTCCACGAGCTCGGTGTCGAGCGGACGGTGATGCTCACGGGTGACAACGACCGCACTGCGCGGGCGATCGCCGACGAAGTCAGTGTCGACGAGCACCGCGCGGAGCTTCTCCCCGACGAGAAAGTCGAAGTTATCGAGAAACTTGTCGAAGAACATGACGGCGTCGCGATGGTGGGCGACGGCATCAACGACGCGCCGGCGCTCGCGACCGCGACGGTCGGGGTCGCAATGGGCGCGGCCGGCACCGATACGGCGCTCGAAACTGCCGACATCGCGCTGATGGGCGACGATCTCGCGAAACTCCCCTACCTCTACGAACTCGCGAACGACGCGAACGCCGTCATCCGCCAGAACATCGTTGGCAGCCTCCTCGTCAAGGCCGGACTCGCGGTCGCGGTTCCGTTCGGCTATGTTCCGATCTGGTTGGCGGTGCTCGCTGGTGACGCCGGAATGACTGTCGGCGTGACTGGCAACGCGATGCGGCTCTCACGGATTCGGCCGGACACCGCGACCGATACAGTCGAATAGAGCGAGTGACGTCGGGGCTACCCATTGTTCTCCGACTCGGATTCGGCACCGAATCGGTCACCGCCGCGGACGACGTGGCTGTACTTCAGCAACGCGACGAAGGTCGTTCCGCCGATCGCATTGCCAGCGGTTGCGACAGCGAGGAACCTGCCGTACTCGGCCAAACCGACGGTCGTCGTGCCGAAGAGACCAAGCAGGACCTCGATGTTTCCGGCGATGCTGTGTGGAAGATGCGTGAACCCGATGACGAACGTGATGAGCCAGACGAAAAACACCCGGCTGATGGTCTCTTGGGCGGCGGCGACGAGCCACGAAACCAACCCCATGAGCCAGCCAGCCAACAGCGCGCCACCGAACAGCGTCACCGACGCGGGCGCGATCAGCGGCGTGGCTATCGCGCCGAACGCAGCCGGCTCCGTGATACCGAACGCGGGCCCGACTACGACGGCAACCGCGGCGAAGACGAGGCCGCCGATCAGGTTGGCGAGGTAGACGATCCCCCACAGGCGACCGAGTCGTGTGACCGCTGCTCGTCGGTCGAGCACCGGTAGGACCGCGAGCGTCGTGTATTCGGTGAACAGCTCCGTTCGCCCGAGGATCACGAACACGAATCCGATGGTGTACGCGTTCGCCACGAGCAACTGCTCGACGAGCGCCGAACCACTCCCCCCGAGGAGGGTCAGTGCCGCCGCGGCAACCAGGGGTCCGAACCCGAGATCCAACCCGGCAGAGAGGCCCGACAGAAACAGTCCATCGGCCGATCGTTGCAGTTGGGTGAGTCCCTCCTCGATCTGCTGTCGCAGAATGTGCTTCGAACTGGTTTGTGTGTGCTCCATGTGTGGTGTACCTGCATTCCGGAATCGGCATCGGCCGCTGCCATCGGTATCGCGGTGGCTGATGGCGCAGTTTCGCTGCCGGTCGAGGATCGTGGCGACGACGGACTCGCCGCTCTCCGGTCCGGGAATCATCCACGCCCACTCGGCGGACGCGTCGTCCGGACCCGCGCTTCGTCTCGATCGTGTGACTCCGGGCGGAAAGACGGTCACACCGTTGTCGAAAAATTCAGTATCCCTCTGGAAATTTTGGTTCGGCGGCGAGGGCTCTCGGGGTCAGAACGAGATGTGTGACGTCGAACTCGGGTCGTCGTCGCCGACGCCGCCGTCGTGCAGATACGTGTAGTTGTCGTCGGTCAGGAACGCACTGCCGTCGGCGACGGTGATCTCGACCGACGGGAGCGTCGTCCCGGCGGCCTCCCCGTTGTCACACTCGCCGGAACAGGCGTCGAACATCGAGCCGTGTTTCGGGCAGATGATCTCCCCGTCGCGCATCGCTGCCCCCGCTCCGCGGTCGAGACGCTGGTTCTCGTGGGTACAGTTGTTGACCCAGCCTTCGATACCGGGCTCGTCGTCACAGCGGACGAGGATGAGTTCCTGCTCGTTGGTGAACGCATCCTCCGCCGTGAACAGATAGGAACCGACGTCGGGTACGTCGGCGATGTCGGCGATGTGTGCTCCATCGGGCATTGCCCGAGAGACGTGCGTTCGCTGTAAAGTTGTGGCGCTCACCGGCCATCCAGTGCCGGCGAGGGCGTTCTACAGGAAGCGCAGCAGCGAGTGATTCGCCGCCACGAACCCGAGGAGGAGGGTCACTCCGTAGAACCCTGCCACCAGCGTGACGTGACTCCGACGGTGGTTCACGAGTCCGAACACGGGCGTCAGGAGTATCGGATACCAGGGCGACCACTGCGTGAGAACGAACATCGACACGATCGCTAGTGTTACTGTCGCGAGCGTGACCGGGTTCGATTCGTACCGATAGACGACCATGAGAACGAGCGCTCCACAGACGAGCGTGGCCGCGACGAGCGGCGTGATTCCAGCCGTCACTGCGATGGGGCTCGCGTTGAACTGTGGCGTTTCGCTCAGTCGTGTGAACCCGGGAATCGACAGCACGAACGACGCTACCGATGCACCACCGAGCACACCGACGAGTCCCAACCGCCAATCTACGGCCCAGTTTCGCGCCTGCACGTACCGAACGGTGACCACAACCGCCAGTGGACCGAGATACCAGAGCCGATAATGCAACGAGAGCGCACTGACGAGCGCCAGCATGGCGACGCCGTCCCGCCCCTGTCTGTACGCGAGGATTCCGTACAACGCTACTGCGGCAGCGACTGAATCGAAAAAGCCGTTCAGTCCCCAGAACACGTAGAGGGGCGCAGCGACGAGGAGGACACCCCCTACGAGAACGGGACGATAGCTCTCACGCAGCGTCCGGGCGAGCAGCCACGTCGCACCCACACCGCCGAGCCCGAAAGTTATCACCATCGCGAGATTGACCACCGACGCAGGGAGTAGCCCGAGGTTGTTCACCACGCCGAACGGCAAAAACAGCAGTAACGACCCGAACGGATAGAGATACGGGAGGGCCGCCCAGTTTACGAACGGCCGCAGCGCACCGAAGTCCCACTGATCGATCGGTGTCGTGAAGACTTCCGGACCGATGTTGAGGAGTGCCCACGCGGCGTAGGCGTGATGCAGATGGTCGGTGTACAGCGAGTCGAGCGAGTAGGTAGGCGGCGCGCCCAGAACGACGGCGACGACACAAACAGCCACCGTGAGCCAGGCACAGACGCGTTTGAGCGGGTCGGCTGCGAGAAACCATCGACGGAACAGCCGATCGAGCGACCGATAGGCGGTGGCGATCACGACGGTAGTGCGTCGGGGGGTCACGTGAGAATTATGGCCGGATCGCCAGCGGTGCCCTCTGCCGGTGTACCCACATGGTCCAGAAATACCCGTTTGCGGCGTCGAGCGCGACTACAGTCCGTCCAGCAGTCCGGATCTTGTGTCGGTCGGTGTTCGCGTTGCTTATCAACCATCGACTGGAAGTTCTAGGCGGATGGGATCGCGACTCGACGCCCGATTGCTCTTCCCGATCGCACTGTTTGCGGTTCTCGTTCACGCCGAGTCTCTCGACCTGTGGTTCGTGGCCACCGATACGTTGCCGCTCATCGAGACGAGTCGAGTGACGAATCTGGCAGCGATCGGCACGCTGTTCACGCAGCCGCTCATGGCCGGCTCGGATTTCGTTTCCACGGCGCTGTTCTATCGACCGGTAGCCAGCCTGACGTACGCGATCGATCACGCGCTCTGGGGACTCGCTCCATTCGGATATCACCTCACGAACGTCGCTCTTCACGCCGTTGGGACCGTTCTCGTGGTGATCACGATCACGGAAATAACCGATCGTCCCCGCGTCGGCTACCTGACGGGGCTCCTGTTTACCGTTCATCCCGTGACCGTCGAAGTCGTGCCCGTGATCGCCCGGCGACAGGACATCCTCCTGGCGATCTTCGTGTTGGGAACGATCTCGCTGTTCGTGCGCTGGCATCGTCGGTGGCAGCGACACCGGAATCGTAAGTGGACGCTGCAGCCCCATCGTCCGCTCGTCGCCGCACTCGTTGCGTACACGTTGGCGCTCGGATCGAAGGAAACCGCACTCATCCTGCCGGGTTTACTGCTAGTCTGGACTGTTCTCCAGCAAGACGAGGGATCAACGCAACGACTCCGCGCCGGTCTCACTGCGATGGGGCCGTTCGCGGTGGTCACGCTTCTCTACGCCGTGGTCAGAGTGGCGGTTCTCGGCGATCTCGGTGGCTACCACTCGCCGTTCGGAGGGTTGCCGTCCTATACGCTCGAAAACGTGGTGCTGACCGGTGGAAAATACGTCCTCTGGACCGTGCTGCCGTTTCAGTTCAGTGCAACGGGAACGGGCGCGGCGACTCTGCCGGTCGGTCTGATCTTCGTCGGCGTGGTGGCGCTCGGCGTCGTCGGTTTCGTCGTGCTTGCCGGACGTGGCTGGTTCACCCGTGGTCGACACACCGTCTCGCGGACGATCACGGCGATCGGCTGCATCGTCTCCTTTGCGGCGATTCCGTACGTCTTGGGGGTGGGAGTGGAGACACCTACTCGCCTCGGTCCGCCGGCGCTCGTCGATATCGTCGTCCCGGTCCTGTTCGTCGGTGGGTGTGGCGCGGCGATCCTGACGGCGATGCTGAGCCGTGAACCGCTCACCGCCGCCACGCGTCGACAACTGCTCTTCTTCGGATGCTGGTTCGTGGGCCCGCTCGTGGGCCTGCTTTCGGCCAAGCAGATCCTTCTTCAGCCGCTGTCGTTCGGGTTCGGGATTCGCAACGCATACAGCGTCCTCGTCCCGGTGTTGGCCGGGCTCTCGATGCTCGTGGTGGGGTGTGTCAGCCGACTCCGCGCCCATCTCGAACACACGACCGCGATCGGCGACCGTCGTGGGAACCTCACAGCCGTGTCTGTGTTATTGGTGGTTCTCGTGTCGATGGGTGTTGCCTCTCCGGCACTCTCCGCAGACCATGGCTGGGAAGCGGCGGGCGAACTCAACCAGCGCTCGCTCAACGCGGTCAGCGACGATCTCGAGGACACACCGAACGCGACCGTCGTCTACCTCGTCGACTATCCGAACAAGTTCGACGCCCGAAACGCGTCCGGACGGAACGCACACTCGGTGACCCCACTCCTGTCCTACTCGGTCGAAGCCTGGCTCTCTCTCCAGCAGTCATCGTCGTCCACTCACGTTCGTCTGGTCCGGCCACGGACCGTCGAGTCGGTTCCACCGCAGCTATCGTCCACAACCCAGGTCCGCGGCGACGTCGTCGTCGTTCGTCTAACCGATGACGAACGCAGTTGACCGACGGACACAGTTGACTGACGAACGCAGTTTCCCACCGACAGCCGTGTTCCGAGAGCGTTGACGCAGGGCGATCGGCTCTGTCTGATGGAAAACAATCGACAGTCCACAGACCGATGATCGTTCGAGATGGTGGTCTTCGAGCTCGTGGCCGTCCTCGATCGCTGACCAAGCCACCGAAGATGGTCATGCAACGTCACGAGCCCCCAGGTCGGGCCAGTCCGGTCGCCGATGAACGCCGTGCGACGAAGCGACTGGAGGACGAAATAGTTCTCGAAACAATCAAAAAATCTACTGAAGCACGGTTCAGAAAACGTTTATTCCCCTCCTGGGCGCGCTACCGGTATGCCTGGTCCCGTTTTCACGAGCGGCGAGCGAATCACTCTCCGGACCATCGAAGAAGCGGACCTCGAGTTCATCCAGCGGTGGCGCAACCACGCCGACGTTCGCGTTCCGCTCACTGATACCGACATCCGCAACGGCGAACAGATGGACGAGTACTTGGAGGAACAAGTCTCCGAGACGGGTTCGATCAACCTTCTCGTCTGTGCCGACGCAGCAAGCACCACCGACGAATCGAGTCGGTCTGCGGACGAGCGGTCGGAGGCCGACCGCGAGAACGCCGCCGACGAACCGGAGCCGGTCGGTGAGATCGCGATCCCCTGGGTGCGGGACACCCACGGCAGCGGGATGCTCATGTACTGGATCGCACCCGCTCACCAGGGCCACGGGTACGCGACCGAGGCGGCCGAACTCGTCGTGGACCACGCCTTCCGCGAGCGACGGCTCAACAAGGTCTGGGCCCACGTCCTCGAATCGAACACCGGCTCTCAGCGGGTGCTCGAAAAGCTCGGCTTCACTCAGGAGGGACGACTCCGGCAGAACTGCTTCATCGACGGCGATTTCGAGGACGTCTATCACTACGGACTCCTCGCCGAGGAATGGTAGGGGCGACCACCCGACCCAAGGACGCTTGCGAACCAACTGGTTTCCGAACCGACGACGCCGCCGAGAGGACTCACTCGTACGGAGATCGGACGGGAGTCGACGCATGACCGGAAGGGAGCGATACGATGGAGTTCACTGACCGGCCCTCGGCGGTCTGGCGGTACTACCTCTACCGTGCGACCAGCCACGTCGGGTTCCAGTATCCGATCTACATCCTCTTCCTCCAAGCGAACGGACTCTCGTTCACCGCGATCGGGGCGATCGCCAGTATCCAGTCGCTCGTGGTGATCGCCGGTGAGGTCCCGTCCGGCTACGTCGGCGACCGTATCGGTCGGCGCAACAGCCTCGTCATCGCCTCCATTATGTTCCTCATCTCGGGGGCGAGCTATCTCGTGGCGACCGACTTTATCGGGTTCACGTTCACGTTCGTCGCCCTCTCGTTCGGTCAGACGTTCGTCTCCGGCAGCGGCAGCGCGTGGCTCTACGACACGCTCGACGAGCACGGCCTCGAAGACGAGTTTACCCACATCAGCGGGCGTGCGAGCGCGATCAGCAGTGGTGCCCAGACCATCGCGATGCTGACTGGCGGCGTCTTCTACGTCGTCGATCCGTACTATCCCTTCATCGCGGCCGTCGTTCTCAATAGTGTGAACGTCGTGAGTGCGCTCTCGTTACCGAAGAACACGCTGTACGCCGATCGGTCGGCCGAAACTGATTCGTCCACGACAGAGACCGATTCACCTTCTGAGGCGGAGGATTCGGAGGAGGCGGACGGTGAGGGAGACGAAACGGACGAGGAGGAGCACCTCTCGGTGTTGGAGGCGCTGCCGGTCATCCGCGAGCAGTTGTCCCAGCCAGCGCTGCGATCGTTCATCGTCTACATGGCGCTGTTCGGCGGGGCGCTCATGACGGCCGATATTTACGTCCAGCCCATCGCCCAAGAGGCGCTCCGGACGAGTCTCGGGCCGTTGCTCGACGCGTGGGGCGTGCCGGAAGCCGCCACCCTCGGTGTCCTCTACGCCGCGTTCACTGGCGTTTCGGCGATAGCGTCGGATTACGCCGGCGATATCGAGGATCGCTTCGGCGTCGGCCGCGCCCTCCTGTTTGCCCCGGTCGCGATGGCCGTGATCTACCTCCTGCCGGTGGTCGCCCCGTTGCTCGCCTTCCCGATGTTCTTCGTCATGCGGGGTGGCTTCTCGATCGTGTTCCCGATCTCGGGTCGGTACCTGAACGACCGGATTGAGTCGGTCGGGCGGGCGACCGTGCTGAGTGCGGTGGCGATGGTCCGGGCGGTCGCCGGCGTCCCCTTCCGGGTGGGGAGCGGCGTGGTGGCCGATTACGCGTCGCCGCTCGTCGCCGTGGCTGCGCTGGGAGCGGTGTTTCTCGTCGGTGCGGCCGCGCTATCGCTCTGGGCACCACCGATCCACACCGGCACCGACACGGCCGCACCTGCTGACTGATCGGGTTGCGCTTCGAAACCGATGCCCGCCCACGCCGATGGTCGACCGATCTCGACCGGGCGTGGTTCCGTGACGATCAGAGCCGGTACATTCCGAGGAAGGCGACGGCACCGGCCGCACTCACCACCGCGACGAGCGGGAACGCAGCGCCGAGACCGAACCGTTCGGCGGCGACGCCGAACAGCAGGGGCCCGATCGCGCCGCCGAGCGACCCCGCCGTCAACATCACCCCGAACAGGCTCCCACTGAACCCGCGTTCTGAGTACTGGGAGGTGATCGCGTTCATCGCGGGCAGGGCGGCCCACATCGCAACGCCGAGGAGGAAGAACCAGACGAACAGCACGACCGGCACCAGCGGCACGACCGCGGTCGCCCCCAGTACGACCGTCGAAGTCGCGAGCGCCCCGAAACCGAGCGTTCGCCGATCCATGCTGTCGGCGAGGGACCCCGCGGCGAGCGAGGAGATCCCGGCACCGACGAGCATCACGAAGAAGATCCCGTTGGCGACACCGGCGGTCGTGCCGGCGTGTTCGACGAGGAAGGACGTAACGAACGTCCGGACTGCGCCGAGTTCGGTGGCGATCGCGAGGTTGGCGAGAAACAACACTGCGACCCAGGGTTCGAGTGGCACCGAAACGAGCCCGGAGAGACCGGACCATCGACCCCCGGTGTTCTCGGTCGTTCGTGAGGACGCTCCCCCGTCGGTCCCGCCGTCGGCTTCGACCGGGGGTGCGTCGTCGGAGCGGTGTCGAGGCCGGAACACGGCCAGGAACACCACCGCGTAGACGACACCGACTGCCGCGCTGACCGTGAGCGCGAACCGCCAGTCGAAAACCGCCGCCAAGCCCCCGACGAGCGCCGGAGCGAGAGCGGTGCCCACGACCCCGCCGAGCCCGTGGATCCCCATTGCCTTGCCTTCGGTAGCGCCGGTTTCGAGATCGCTGATGATCGACATGCCCGAAGGGTGGTAGGTGCTGCCCCCGATGCCGGCGATCACCTCGGCAGCGACGAGCGTCCAGTATCCCTGTGCACCCGCCGCGACGAGGATGCCGGCCGCGAGCACGACCATGCCGCCGGCGAGGAGCCACCGCTGGCCGATCCGATCCGCGAGCATGCCTGCGGGCAACTGAAAGATCGAGTACGTGGCGAAAAAGACGGTCAGCAACGCGCCGGCCTCGCCGTAGGTGATCGCGAAATCGTTCACCAACAGCGGCAAGATCGGGGGGAGTGCGACGCTGTAGAACTCGTTGACGGCGTGTGCGACCGTAATGAGCCACACCTCACGCGGGTTCGAAACCGAGACCAGTCGCGAGGTGAACGGCCGCGACATGTGATCGCTCCTCCGTCGTGTCCAATGAGCGTTGGCTTTCCGGGGCGGGTGGATCGGAGATTCGACAGGGGCAGCGGTGATCGGGACGCAGACTTCAATCTGCACCAGTAGTGTTAACATCCTACAACCGTATCGACAGACGATGGAGCGGGGAACGGAGCGCGAACGGGAGGCGGTGCGGGAGGCCTGGGACGCGATTGCGGCACGGCGGGCCAGAACGGATGCTCTCCTGCTTGGCGGCGTGCTCGTCGGTAGTGGCCTCTTGATCGTTGCGTTCGCCCTGTTGGTGCCGCTGGAACTGTGCGTCCACGGTGCCGGGATCGATGGATCGATCTGTACGACCCAACAGCTCAGCCGCGAAGCCATGCTCCTCGCACTGATCGTCGGGAGCATCATGACAGGCGGTGGTGGGCACATGTTCTGGCAGAACCTTCATCACCCGAGCTGACGTTTCGAACGAACCTGATGGACGCGGGATTGCCGATCGATTATCGGGAACCAGCCCGCTCTGCCGCCTGCGGAAGCTGCTTTGACGTCCATCGACAACGCCGAGATGACTTCGTGGAACGCCCTCCAAACCCGATCCGGCTGGTCGTGTACTGGGTCGGTCTCGCGCTCGTCCGCGCGGGGCTGATCGACCGAGAGCGAGCGCGCCGAACGACCGACCTCGCGTGGCCGCGGATTGTCACCGGTCTCGCGCGAATGTCGAAAAACGCCATCGACGTTGCGATGGTCGGCATCGCTATCGGCACGAGCGCGATCACGGGCGTCGGATTCGCAGCTTCGTTCTGGGGCATCGCGTTCGCGCTCGGTGGTGGCGTCGCCAGCGGCACCATCGCACTCGTTTCGCAGGCATACGGTGCTGACGAGAGCGGTGGGCAGGCCGTCCGATCAAGTGTCGTACTCGTACTCGCGCTCACGATCCCCGTTGCCGCGCTCTTCTGGTCGCTGCCAACCGAACTCATCGGCCTGCTCAGCAACGATCCGACCGTCGTGGCCCTCGGTGGGGACTACCTCCGCGTCGTCGGGTTGGGGATCCCCTTCGCCGGGTTGAACCTCATCGGGAGTCGGACGCTCGTCGGCACCGACGACGCGTGGACGCCGATGGTGATCCGGGCCGGCGGAGCCGTGGTGAACATCGCGCTCAACGCCGTGTTGATCTTCGGCGTCGGGCTCGGCGTCGTCGGTGCGGCGATCGGCACCGTGGTCGCAAACGTCGTCGTCACCACGACGTTCGCGCTCGGTCTCACGCACGGTCGCGTCCCGTTCGTTGGATTGTTTGCGGTGACGCTCGATCCGCTCGGGACGTACGTCGATCGCGACACCATCCGTCAACTGGTCGAGATCGGTACGCCGATGATCGGGAAGAATTTGGCATGGCGACTGGGCGAGTTTCCGCTGCTCGCGATCGTCGACATCTTCGGGACGGCGGTCGCGGCGGCGTTCGTGATCGCGCTGCGGGTACGAGACCTGATGAACACGCCGGGCTGGGGGTTCAGTCTCGCGTCGTCGAGCCTCGTGGGACAGGAACTCGGGATCGGCGACGAGGCGAGCGCCGAAGCGTACGGCCGCGACGTCATGCGGTTCGCGGTCGTGGTGTACTTCGTCTCGGCGGGACTCGTGTTCGTGCTCGCCGAACCGATCGCGCTCGCGTTCGTCGGCGATCCGACCGCGCCCGCGCTACCGATCACGGTGACGCTGATCTACGCCACCTGTATCGGAATCGTGTTCCGCGGGCTCTCACGGACGGCGAGTGGCCCGCTCCGCGCGAGCGGCGATACCCGCTGGCCGTTCTACGGACAGGTGTTGGGGTATGCGGTCGCCATCCCGGTCGCTTACCTGGGAGCAGTCACGCCGCTCGGTCTCGCCGGGCTGGGGCTTGCGATCGTCATCGAGATGGTGGCTCCCGCGATCGTCAACTACTACCGGTTTTCGACCGGCAAGTGGAAAGCGATCAGTCGGTCGTATCGACCGGCAGCGAGCGCCGGCGACTGACGCCGTCGGTCAGCCGAGCGGTCGACCCCGACAAGCGCGTCGTTACAGGTCCTTGCCACCGTTGACGTCGATCACTTCGCCGGTGATGAACGACGATTTCTCGCCCGCGAGGAAGCCGACGACCTCGGCGACCTCTTCGACGGTGCCGAGCCGTCCGAGTGGCGTGTCGTCCTCGATGCCCGCTTTCAGCTTTTCCGGAACGCCGTCGAGCATTCGGGTCGCGATGAACCCCGGGGCGACACAGTTCGACGTCGACCCCTCGTCCGCGAGCTCCAACGCCAGCGTCCGGGTGAACCCGAAGATCCCGCTTTTCGCCGTCGCGTAGTTGGCCTGTCCCATGTTGCCACCTTTGCCCACGATGCTCGAGATGTTGATCAGTCGGCCCTCCTCCGCCGCCGCGATGTCGTCGTAAAACGCCTGCGTGCAGTGAAATGCGCCATCGAGGTGAATATCGAGTACCGTGTCCCACTCCTCGTGGCTCATCTCGGTAAACAGCACGTCTTGGTTGATTCCCGCGTTGTTGACCACGACGTCCGCACGACCGAACGCGTCGTGGGTCGCCTCTCGCATCGCCTCTACCTCCTCTTGATCGGTGACATCCGCTTGGACCGCGAGTGCACGCCCACCGGCCGCTTCGATCTGGTCGACGACCTCGTTGGCTTCCGTTTCCGACCGACGGTAGTTGACGACGACGTTCGCCCCCTGCGTTCCGAAGCACTCGGCGATTCCCCGTCCGATCCCGCGCGACGAGCCGGTCACCACACATGTTCGATCCTCCATATGATATGGATAGAGATGCAGTCGGTATGAAGATTGGGCTGCGGTCATCCACAGCGGCTGTGGACAGGTGACTGCCGATGGCGTACGTGTCCGTCACCAACTCGGATAGTGAGCGAGGAGCCGTCCCAACGGCCATCTGTAGGATTAAGTTCATCGACGACGACGCCAGTCTATGGATGTTTTTCGCACGGACACGCCGATCATCGGAATGGTTCACTTGCCGCCGCTCCCGGGATCGCCCAGGTTCGAGGGCGACCGAGACGCGATCCGCGAGCGATTACAGCAGGACGCGTCGGCGCTCGAAGCGGGCGGCGTCGACGGGATCATGCTTGAAAACTTCGGCGATGCGCCGTTCTATCCCGACCGCGTGCCTCGCCACGTCGTCGCCGACATCGCAGCGCTCGCTGCCACGCTTCGCGACCACGTCTCGATCCCGTTCGGCGTGAACGTTCTCAGGAACGACGTCCATAGCGCGCTCGCTATTGCGGCCGCCACAGGTGGAGCGTTCGTTCGCGTGAACGTTCACACCGGCGCGCGCCTCACCGATCAGGGCGTCGTCGAGGGTATGGCCCACGAGACGTTGCGGCTCCGCGAGCGGCTCGACGCCGATGTCGCGATCCTCGCCGACCTCGACGTGAAACACTCCGCACCGCTTGCCGAGCGTCCTCTTGCCGAGGAACTCGCCGATCTCGTCGAACGCGGGGGTGCCGACGCCGTGGTCGTGAGCGGGGCCGGAACGGGCGCGACCGTCGATACCCAACTCCTCGATCGCGTGGTCGAGTGCCGCGACGCTCGCGGGCTCGACGCACCAGTCTTCCTCGGGAGCGGCGTCACGCCCGAGACGGCCCCCGATCTGCTCTCGGTTGCCGATGGGGCGATCGTCGGCACAGCACTCAAACAGGGCACTGAGACGACCAACCCGGTGGATGAAGCGGCAGTCGAGCGTGTCGCTGAAGCCGTTCCGTAGCATCTCAGAGAATTCCCGATACCGGCTCATACACTCGTTCTTTACTCTCCTAATGGCACAATGCAGAAGCACTATTCCTCGGGGTTCGACGGGTCGAGACCGTATTCCTCAGGGTCATATTCGTCGATCACGGACAGTACCAGTAGCGCCCCGAACCCAGCTACTGCAATATAGAAAGCGTCCAGACGTAGTGGTCCCACAGCAACCGGATGGGTTCCAGGAGTATACAGTACCATTGTCGCTATCAGGCCACAAAGCCCGATCACTGGATGGTGGTAGTGGTGTATTTTCGTCAATACCCGAAGCCACTTCGCCATACTCTATCCGACGGGTGCCGTTCGTATAATCGCTTGCACGCCCCGTTGGACAGGCGAGTTGTTCCTGACGGTCCTGTCTCAATCGCTCTGTGAACTGTTCTCTGACAACCTATTCCTTCAGGAACGCCCGAATCTCGGATTCGGTCGGGAGGCGGCCGCGCGCACCTTCGACGGTACAGTTGAGCGCGGCCGCACCAGCGGCGAACCGTCCCGCTTCCCTCGCCGATAGCCCGTTTAGTAGCCATGCGTGGATCAGCCCCGCAGTGAAGACGTCACCGGCCCCCGTCGTGTCCGCGACAGCCACCTCGATAGCCGGAACGTCGACCGTCGTCCGTCCATCGAGCACCACTGCGCCCGCGTCACCGCGAGTCACGGCGGCACGACCGACATCCCGTCGTTCGAGCGCTGTGATGGCTTCGTCGTGCCCGCCGAAATACGACTGTGCGGCGACCGCACCGACCACGAAGAGGTCGGCGGCGTCGAGGAGGCGATCGATGGTCGCGGGCGACGTCCCTCGTCCTTCGAGCTCCGAGAGCGGGCCAGCGAGATCGAACACGAGTGTCGAGAGTGCACCGCGTTCACGGGCCGAGACAAGTCTGGAAACGACTGCATCCGGTGCGTAGGCGCTCGTGAAGACCACGCTTGCGTCGCTGACGTAGCGCATATCGGCGCTGTCGAGTCGGAGATTCGGGACACTCTGGCCGCCGGCGATGACCATCCGTTCGCCATCCGGTCCTCGCAGGATCAGGGTGTACGACGACGTTTCGGGGCCGGAACGCACCCGAGTGCAGTCGAGACCGCGTTCCCGCAGGTCCGCCTCGATTCGCTCGGCAGCGTCCGTCCCGAGCCGTGTGACGATCCCGGTTTCGTGTCCGAGTTCGACGAGTCCGGACGCGACGTTCGCGGCGACACCGCCAACGGCGGTAGTGTGGTCTCGGACGAACGCCCCACCGTCGGGTTGGGGAAGGTTCGACAGCGTGTAGATCCGGTCGACGACCGCACTGCCGACCGTGACGACCTCCGGCAACGACATCGACCCTACTCATGTGGCTGGATCACTTGAACGTGCGGGAACGAACCGTCCGCAGTTCTGAAAACTGGGTGATATTTGATGTGTAGCTGTGCTCCCGAAAGGATAAAGATGCGGTTGCTTGGATACGGTAACTGAGTCGGCGATGAACGAAGATGGACAGCTGACGTCATCGAACGGCGATCGTCGCATCCTGCCGGTGATCGTCCTCGGGGTTCTCGTCGCTATCGTTCCACTGTTCGCCATTCACCCTCCGAGTGAAAGCAGACGGATCGCGATCGCGGTTCGCGTTTTTCAAGCGATTTCAGTAGCAGTCGGTCTCGGGGTGATCACCGCGGGTGTCCACTCCTACCGGACACGGAACCTCCGACCGGCTGTGACTGCAACCACCACCGTCCTCGGACTGATCGGCGTTATCGTGACCGGCAGTCTGATAGAGTTAACCGGTGGACCGTTGATTCCGATCTGGGGATGGGTTCTGGCAGCACTGCTCGCCGTCGGTATCGCCCTTGCGGTGACGAACCGGATCGTTGCAGCGGATACAGCTTCCTCCAACTGAACGAGAGCGGTGTCCATTCGGGATCGCTACCCCTGCAGCCGGTCGCTATCGATCGGTCAGCCACTGGCCGTTCGGGGAACTAGCGCCTCTGGGACGACATCTCGGAGAAACGCGGTTTTCGAGGCCCGTCTCGTTCAGCCTCGTTCTCCGAGGATGGGCTCCACACTACCGATCAGCCGATCACCGGGTGTCCACCGTTACTCGACGACGCCGACCGCACGAACCGGCGCGCCATCGCCACCGAGTGCCAGCGGATACGCACGGAGTTCGAAGCGTTCGCTGACCGCCCCGAGGTTACAGAGGTTTTCGACGATGAGCTCGTCGGCACCGAGGAGCGTCCGATGTGCCCGAAACCCGTCCGGCTCGTTCTCGACAACGTTTTCGGTAGGCGTTGGGTCGGGATTCAGCGTATCTACACCGACTGCATAGCCCTGTTCGGCACACGCCGCGGCAGCGTCGGGTGTCAGATAGGGGTGATCGAGATACCGCTCGGTGTTCCAGTGTGAGCTCCAGCCGGTCCAGAAGACGACGAGCTCCGCCTCACAGTCGGGAACGTATTCGATCGAAATAGGGTCGCGATCGTCCAGAGCCGTACAGTCCACCCGAACGGCCTCGAACGTGAACTCGTCGAGCGAATAAGTACCGAGGGCTCGCCCGTCCGGCGCGATATGCAGCGGTGCGTCGACGTGGGTTCCTGTATGGCTTCCCAGTTCCACGCTGTCGACGTGGCAACCGTCGGGAACGTGCGTCGCATGCGGGTCGACGGAGACCGATGGATCGCCCGGATAGATCGTCATTCCGGTCTCGATCCGGTGACTGAGATCGATCTGCATGCTCTCTCCTTGACCTCGATCGCCAAATACTGTGTCTACACTGGGAGGAAGCGAGATGTCGTGGGCTCGTGTGAAGTTTTCCCGAGCGCGCCTGTGTCCCTTCGGACGATACGTCGTACCGTCATTCGGGTTCATCGGGATCATGTGCGCCTACATGGGCGGGTTCCGTGACGCAGGCAGGACGGTGATCGATGAACGGGAGTATTCACTCCCTACTCGATCGATACCGTACACCGACCGCAAAAACGTGCTCCCTTCCTTATAATCCGTCGTGCTATCTCCCCCGGAGTGGATAGCCACCGAGAGCTACCCGGGACCGCTCACGCGCCGCGCGGCTTCGTGCCGGGTTGGCTGATGTCCTCTGTCTCACGAACGTGGCTGCGTCCGCCCATGGCGAGCATGAGCATCGAGAGTCCGGTGCTGAGGAGATTGATGCCGAACAGGAGGCCGACCACCCAGAGGGCGGTGCTTGGCCATCCGATCCAGATCGCAGCGCCGACGACGATGCCGAGCACCCCGCTGGCGAGCAGCCACGCCCAGCCGCTCTCACCCCGAAGCCGGAGACCCATGATCGTCTCGATGATCCCGTCGGCGAAGAAAAACGCCGCGAGGATGAGCGTTAGCGTCGCCAGCGTGAACAGTGGGTTCACCAGCAGGGCGATCCCCGCCACTCCGTAGAGCCCTGCGAGTAGGACCTGCCAAAGCCTTCCTTTCCAGCCCTGTGCGGTGAACGCGTGAGCGACGTGCATGAAGCCGCCGGCCACGAGCAACACACCCAGCAGGACCGAGAGCGACACGCCGGTCACGAACGGGAACACGATCGCTAACACGCCGAGCAGCGCGGTCAGGACGCCGACAATCGCGAGCGAACGCCAGCTCATCGCTAATGACTGTTCGTTGCCAGTAGTTGTTGTTTCTGTACTCATGATATTTCAATACCGACTATAATATAGGGCCTACAACAGCATAAACTAGACGCTCATAACAAACTGGTCTCGTAGTCTTCCCATGTAGCCTGCGGACGATCCGATCAAGGCCAATATCGATGGAGAGTCGCAACCGGATCGGTTTGCAGCGGAAGACGGATTCGGCCTCTATACTTACCGTGATGGAGGATGATATCAGCTTGATAATGGTCTCCCCTTCGACTTATGATCACGTCCTCTCGACCGACTCTGACTCTCTTGACGGTGTTTACCGTGTGGTCGGAACCGGCGACGAGCGTGTGACGCTCCTCAGAGTCGGGGCTGCCGATGGTCGGCGGATCCACACTGGCGAAATCATCACTGTCAGTTACGACGCCTTCGACGAGTTCGAACCTGCCGAAAACCCGGATGGAAACCGTTCGTTCGGGGCCGCCATCGTCGCCATGCTGGAGACGAGCTACTGGTCGTTCCGCGTTTTCGCTCGGCAACTGGTCATCCATCCGCTGCTGACCGTTCTCGCCATCGCAGCCATCGTTGCCGGTGCTCTGGGTGACGGGACTGTGCCGCTTCCGGATGTCGTGTTCGCGAGTCTGCTACTCGTCGGAAGTCTCGGGCTTGCCGTCATCGGAAGTGGTCGCCTCTAGCGTCGGACTCTTCCACCGGAGTGCTCACCGTCACACATTCCCGTTGAGCCGTCTGCCCGACTGAAGCGTCGTTCTCGAACACCACCGACCCGATTGCCGTGATCGGCGTCAGACGACCGTCTGACTGAACGTTTTCTTGTACCCCCGATTGAGGTGGATTATGGCCAGTTCCGCCGTCGGATCGGCGAACACGAGAGCGTTCGTGGAGGCGCTCTCCTACGAACACTCGCCGCTGAACAAGACACGCACTCGCGACGACGCCGTGCTCGCGGCGTACAAGTACCTCATCACCCACCGGACCGCCTCGCGGCTGAGTCTCGTGGCGAACGTCTACCCGCGGCGCGACGCAGGGCTCGATTCGGAGGAGTGGTACGACAAGCTCGTCGCACCGCTGTTGAACGAACTGCCTGGCGTCTCACCGCCCGGACCTGGGACCGCGACGTGGCGGTACGCGCCGAAGTAAGTCCGATCACCGCTCCACGAAGGATGATTTCGGTGGACCGCTCGTTGGCCAGCCATTGTTAGTTAATTCCTATGACAGAGACTGGCTCCGTTGCCGTTCCCATTCTCGTTGCCGCATCATTGCCCGATGGCGACAGCGTACGTCGCTGCGGTCGTTTCTGTTTCGCCGTCCTGCGTGTATTCATATTGAACGGTTATAATGAGGAAGCCCCCTTTTACAGACTTCTGTGTATTGGGATCGAAACTCACAGATGTACTATCGCCAGCCGTGATCGGATACTCATCAGATCCGAGCGAGGTTAAGTTACCGTTCAGTTCGATATTCTTTCCGGCGAATGAGACGGTTTCGGGGGGAGATCCACCGCTGTTACCCTGTCTTCGGAAGTCACCACTAACCCGAACAGCGGTTGCGGTGACGTCCTTGCTTCCGATGTTTTCGAAAACGACTTCGTCCGCCGAAGCGCTCTTGACGATCACACCGAGCTGGTACCCATTGGTGAGATCTCCGGGAGAGAAGGCGGGCGCGGTACCATCACCGTTCCCGTCGCTACCGTCACTGACGTTGAGTTCATAGGTGACGCTTTCGTAGTCTTCGCCTCCGCCATTGATCGAAAGTTCAATTTCGACCGTTCCAGCGTCCGTGTCAGCAGGTTTGTAGGTGAAAGTAGCACGCCCCTCATCGTTCGGAGATTGACTATTCGAGGACAAATTGCCAGCAGCACCGTTTTTGTCGGCTGATATCATGACATCATCCGAGGTGTAGAGGTTTCCAAACTTGTCACGAACACTCACGGTGAACGTCTCCGATTCACCTACCGTCGTATCGATGGTTTCGCTGGGGTCGAAAGGACTCTCGCTCTTGAGATACGTCGCACTAGGTTCAGTACTAGTTCTGAGACTCACCTTCGTCAAACGGAGTTCGTACTCCTGATCTTTCAGATTCAGCGTTGCTACCCCTTCACTGACTGTCACGGACTGAATCCCGGCTGCACCATCTACGATTTCGTTTTGCCAGACATCCTCGGAGAGGGAGGTCGGAACTCGGATCATACCGCTGTTCGATTCCAGTTGGTGGTACTCTGTGGAAGTACTCACAGGCGTTGCAGTAACGCTGCTCGTGATGGAACTCTCCTGATACTCCCCGCCGACGAGAACGAGGTTGATTTGTTCTCCGTTTTCGGAGATCATCGTTCCATCTGACCCGAGAGCAAAGTCATCACTCGTGGCGTCCTCCGGACTGTAATCTTTCACCAGCAACCCGTTCTCAACTGTGTATTCGGTTTCCTGCTGCATCTGGTTGTAGTTCGACTGATAGCTGACCAGTCGGGTCTCGAATGGATCGCGACTACTGCTGCTCCAATACCCGCTACTGCCGCTTAGACCCGAAATCTCCACCTGTTGTGTACCACTCGTTTCGAGCGCTCCAGAAGGATTGCCGGGATTGATCGCTAATGCACGACTCGGATACTGCAGGCCGGTAGCAACAGTTGCCGATTGTGGGAGGCCACTCGTGCTGGCTTCTTGTATCGCGTCGTTCAATTGGCCCATGTCCGCTTCGACGACCTGGCTGTGTTCGAACTCGACCTCCTTGTTCTGGGCTGGAACCACGTCGGCTTGGTAGATGGTGAACACCAGCATGATCAGCGCGAAGATCAGCACGAACCCCACGACCGGGGAGACACCTCGCTCGTCCTCTTGCAACCGTTCCAATCGCTGTGTGAGTGGTTCGAACATGGTCTTAGATCACCGCGAACACGAGCAGCGAAGCAGTCGGAAGGATCACTGCGAACTTGGTGCCGGTCAGCAGGTCGCCGCTCCGGATGTAGCCCGCGATGAACCCCGACATGATCCCCTGGATCGTCACCGCGTGGAAGAACAGCATCCCCATCAGATCGACGTCGACGTTACTCCCGAAACTCGCCGGTCCGCTCGCACCGCTCGCTGCACCCCCGCTCGCGCCGCTCGTACTTGCCTCCTGGCCGGTGCTCGCCATCGTGCCGAGGAAGTTGACCTCCAACATGGCCATCACCCCGAGCAGCGTGAGGAAAGTCATCACGATGATCGCGACCTGCATCCTCGCGCGCGACCGGCGCTCGCGTTCGAGATCGTCCTGATTCTCGCTCGCCCGCGCCGCGGTGGTGAGCACCTCCGTAATCTGGCTGGAGGCCTCCTGGGCGTGGGTGATCACGTTCACCGTCCGGGCGAGTCGCGGGATGTGATAGGTGTTGTTGAACTCGACCAGCGCCGCGGTCAGGCTCGTCCCGTAGTTCACCTTCGCGTACATCGTTCGGAACTCGTCGGCGAGCCGTCCCGAGGAGGTGTCGGCGACCAGACGCAACGACTCCAGCAGGGTGAGTCCTGTACTATTCGCGCTCGACAGTTTGCGAAGGCTCTCTGAGAGTTTGCCGGTGATCCGTCGGCGCGACCTGACGTTCCACTCGTAGAACACCGCGAGCGGCAAGAGATTCAGATACAGCGGCACGTAGATCCACAGCACCGTGCTTCCGATCGGATTCGCGACGAACCCATCGATCGAGAGCGGCGCGGCACCCGAGACGAGCGCGAACCCGAGCAGTACGATCGTGGCTGGGATCGTGAGCGCGAGCACCGCGAGCGGATGATCCCGGAAGAACAGGTGGGGCCGTTCGAGCAGCTTCGCCGTCTGATACGTCCCCTCGCGGTCGCGGATCCTATCGAACACGGCGTGTGTGCCGGCGTAGCGCTCGACAGCTCCGAGATCCGTGATCCGGCCGAGCCCCGATTTCCCGGTCCACTCGCCCTCGACGTCGTCCGGCCGGAGATAGCCGTCGCCGACCTCGTCCTGCTGGACCGTCGAGACCAAGATCATGAACCCGATCGCGATCAACGGAATCAGCGCGTAGACGGTGACGAAAAGTAGCGTGGTCTGTGAGCCGCCGATCATGCTCATCACGACGAGAATGATAATGAGCAGCAGCGGGAACACCGAGAGTGTGATGTACATCTCCCCGAAGAGTTCGAGGGTTTCGAGCACCAGCGACTGTTCCTGTTTCGCGGTCCGGAGGTGTTTGTCCTTCTTGTCCTTCAGAAAGTCGGTCATATCCCCGCCGGAGTCGATGATCGAGAGCATGTCGGTCAGAAACTGACTCAGCTCCTCGCTCGGCGTCCGCGCGGTCTGCTTTCTGATCGCCGTTCGATAGTCGGTGTCGAAATACTCGGTTTCGAGATAGATACTCTCGAACTCCTTTGCGACCTCGCCGTAGGTGTCGTCGGCCTCGGCCATCGCCTCGAAGATCTCGAGTTGGTTCAGCCCGCCGATCGAGAGCGCGTACATAAACGAGACCGAGTCTGCGAGCAGCATGTTGATCTCGCGCTTTCGCGAGTTCGCCCGGAAGTACGGGATCGCGATCAGCGTCCCGAACCCGAACGCGAAGCCGACGAGTCCGAACACCAGACCCGAAACCGCGACGAGCAGCGGGATTTTGATCGCCTCGAAGACTTCGAGCGCGGTGCCGTAGAGGATACGGAGATCGGTCAGTTTCGGTACTTCGGTGACGTAGAGCTCCACGACGGCGTAGCCGGCCAGCGTGGCGACGAACCACAGCAACGCGCCAGCGATGACGCCGATCGCGAGTGCCCGCGAGAGGTACATCTCGACGGTGTCGCCCATCCGCGCCTCGGCGATCTTCCGCTCCATGTCGTCGACGAAGTCGCCGTCGGCGTCGAACAGCCATCGATAGAGCGGGTAGAATCGATCGCCGAGTGTGCTCGATCCCCCTTCGTAGCCCGCCCCTGCGATCTCGTGGCTCACTCCTCGTCCTCCGCACCACGGCCAGTTTCGTCCGTATCACGCCCACCGTCAGCGAGCGCGGCGGTGAGATGCGGCGTCGCTTGCTGGCGGTACTCGTCGAACAGCCGATCGTCGGCCTCGTCGAGGATCGAACCCGTCAGATCCTCCAACTCCTCATCGGGATCGGGTCGGGGCACCATTGCCTCCGCCGCCGGGTCGGTGTCGATCAGGACGCTTTCCATTCCACGGAGATCGTCGAGACTCTCGTCCAGCCGATCGTTCGCGATCAGCCCGAGGATCGTCTCGGGATCGTTGATGAACGCCTGGAGCGTCGCGGCGGCCTCGGTGTAGGTGTTGAGCCCGTTGTCGATCAGATAGGCGAGCACGACCTTCCGTTTGAACAGCTCCGACGAGAGACGCTCCTGACCCCAGCCGCGATCGAACTTGATCTCCTCCAGAGTGGTCGATGTGCCCATCCGAAGGAATTCGTCGGTTTCAGCCTGCCACTGGAACACGTCCTGGACGTTGATCTCGTCGTTCTCGGCGTCGTAGTAGTTGATCTCCGTGAGGACTTTGTTCCGACGGACCTTCTGCCCCCGCACGCGAGTCGCTGTCTGGATACTCACGAGATCCAAGGCGGTGAACAGCGTCTTCGAGACGTTGATCGGATCGGTCGTGAAGCGCTTGATGACCTCGCCGACGTTGTCGGCGTGGAACGTCGTGAGCGTGGTGTGACCTGTGCTCATCACCTGGAACAGCGTCCGGCCCTCCTCGCCCCGAACCTCGCCCATCAGGATGTAGTCGGGACGCTGGCGGAGCCCCGCTTCGAGGAGTTTGAACTCGTCGACATCCCCGGCGTCGTCAGCGCTGAACGATGGCCTGGTAACCGAGGCGACCCAGTTGCGCTGGGGAATCTCGAGCTCCCTCGTGTCCTCGATCGAGACGATCTTCGCCTTGCTCGGAATAAAGAGCGAGACCGCGTTCAGACTGGTGGTCTTGCCCGACGCGGTGCCGCCCGCGAACAGCATCGACTTGTTGTTCTCGATGCAGAGCCAGACGTACGCCATCTCCTCCAGGCTGAAGGTTCCCCAGTTGATGAGGTCGATCGGCGTGAACGGGACGTCCTTGAACTGCCGGATGGTGTAGTTGGTCCCGTGGTCCGACACCTCGTAGCCGAGGGTAAGTTGGGCGCGCGACCCATCCGGAAGGGTGGCGTCGACCTGGGGCTGGCGCTTCGAGATCCCCTTGCCCGAGCGCTGGGCGAGTTTGACGACGAAATCGTCGAGTTCGTCCTCGCCGTGGTGGACGTTGGATATCAGCTGTTCGCGATCGGAGTGATAGACGAACACCGGGCTGTTGTACCCGTCACACGAGATATCCTCGACGTTGACGTCGTGCTTGATGCCGTCGATCCGGCCGTAGCCGATGAAATCACGCTTGAGTCGGTAGAGGAGTTTCTCGACCTGATATTCCGAGAGGTTCTTTGCATCTTCGTCGAGCACCGCGGCCTCGGGACGAGCCGCGATCCCGTCGAGATTGCCGTCGCGTTCTTCGTCGTCGCCGTCGGCCCCCATCCCGAGTGCGCGTTTCAGTCGGGCGATTACCCCCGACTCGCCGGCCCCTGCGATCGGACCGTCGTACAACCCATAGCGATCGAGCAGTCGGGCGGTCTCGGTCTCGATGACCCGCCCGCGGTCGGCGTCGCTCCCCTCGACCACGACCTCGTCGCTCGAATACTTGATCGCCGTCTTGAGCTTCCGGGTCAGGAACCCCTCTAAGTCCGCCTCGATTTCCGTGACGTGGGGTTCGACGAGGTAGTACTTCTCCTCGTTTTCCTTCGCGGAGTGGAAGATCACCACGAACGAGTATGGTTTGTTGACCCAGTACCGCGTGACTTCCCGAAAGTGGGCACGCTTTTCGATCGGGACTGCCTTCGCGAGGTCGTAACGGTTGGCGACCGTCGTCCGTCCGTCGGCGGTCGCAAAAAACGAATCCTCGTCAACAGATGGGTCGGTGTCGACCGTTCGCCGATCGACTACTCGGGCAAGCGTGCTCGCGGTCTCGACCGCGGCCGCGATCCGTTCCGTAGGCTCCGACTCCGTGTCACCCACGTCCGCTCCGTCTTCCGATTTCCCTCGTGTCGTATCTCCTTCGTTTTCGTTTTCAGAGCTCCTTAAACCACCGAATTTCATCACTAATAGTCGCCTGCCAATGGTACAAAAACTTTGTCCCACTCGCAGCGTGTTCGTGGGTTTCGGACGACCGGTCCACGGCTCGACCGACACCGGGCTGTTCCGCTAGTGTGAACCGCTCTCGACGGGCTACTCGACGAACGCCTCGATCCGGGCCATCGCCTCGCGGAGATCCTCGAGACCGGTGGCGTACGACACCCGGAGATGGCCTTCGCCGCCCGCACCGAAGACGTCGCCGGGAACGACCGCCACGCCCGTCTCGTCGAGCAGCGCCTCCGCGAACGCCTCGGCGTCGGGCCACGGGCTCTCGGGGAAGACGTAGAACGCTCCCTCGGCCTCGAAACAGTCGATTCCCATCTCCGCAAACCGCGAGAGCACGAACCGGCGGCGGCGGTCGTACTGGGTGCGCATCTCCGCCACCGCATCGTCGGCGTGTTCGAGCGCGTCGAGTGCGGCGTACTGGGCGGTCGTCGGGGCCGAAAGCAAGGAATACTGGTGGATCCGGTTCATCGCCCGGATCGTTTCGGGTGGTGCGAGCGCGTAGCCAAGCCGGAGGCCAGTCATCGCGTAGGCTTTCGAAAAGCCGTTGAACACGACCGTCCGTTCGCGCATTCCCGGCAACGTCGCGATCGACGTGTGATCCCGTCCGTACGTGAGCTCGGCGTAGATCTCGTCCGAGAGAACCGTGAGGTCGTTCTCGCGGGCGAACGCCGCGATCGGGGCGAGCTCTTCGCGAGTCATGATCGCGCCGGTGGGGTTGTTGGGATAGCAGAGCACCAGCACGTCGGCCTCCCCCGCATCGTGTGCTTCCAGGGTGTCGACGGTGAGCTTGAACGCGTCTTCCTCGCGGGTCGGTACTCGAACTGGGTCGCCGCCTGCGAAGATCACGCCGGGCACGTACGAGATGTAGGCGGGCTGAGCGACCGCGACGCGATCGCCGGGGTCGAGCAGTGCGCGGAAGGCGACGTCGATCGCCTCCGATGCGCCCGCGGTCACGATGATCTCCTCGTCGGGATCGTAGTCGAGATCGTACTGCTCGTCGACGGTCGTCGCGATCGCCTCGCGGAGTTCGGCCATCCCGCGGTTCGCAGTGTAGGAGGTCCGGCCCCGTTCGAGGGAGTCGATGGCGGCCTCGCGTGCGCTCCAGGGTGCGGTGAAATCGGGCTCTCCCACCCCGAGCGAGATCACGTCGTCCATCTCCTCGGCGAGTTCGAAGAACCGTCGAATCCCCGAGGGAGGAACGCGTTGGGTGCGCTCCGAGGGGTTCACGTGAGCCACCTCCGGTGGCGAGTAGCGCGGAACCGACGGTTCCGCGGACCATGCGAACGGCGGCGAAGCCGCCGTGAGCAGAGGTGAGCTCGAAACGGCTCTGCCGTTTCGGCGTTCATGGAGAGACCGACAGCCGATCGTCGTCGTGGCCGTCGTCGAACTCGACCCCGCGCTCCTTGTAGGTCGTCATCAGATAGTGGGTCACGGTCTGGGTGATCTCGGGCACCGGCGCGACCTTCTCGGAGACGAACCGCGAGACTGCACTCATCGAGTCGGCACGGACCCCCATCGAGAAGTCGTACTCGCCGGAGACCAGCCGGAGCGACTCGACCTCGGGGAACTTCGCGAGCCGGTCGGCGATGTCGTCGTAGCCCGTCTCGCGGTCGAGCGTGACGTTGCACTCGACCAGCGCGCGCACCGGTTCGTCGTCGATCCGCCGCCAGTCGACGACCGCCTGGTATCCCCGGATCACGCCCTCGTCTTCGAGCGCCTCGATGGTGGCCTCGATCTCGTCCTCATCGGCACCGGTCTGCCGGGCGAGGTCGGCGGTCGAGTAGCGTGCGTTCTCGCCGAGTAGCGAAAGCACTTCCTCACGAACGCTCATACTACCGAGGCCACCAGCCCGGGGCAAAAGACTTCCGCCCGGCTACGCGTCGGGGTCGTTTTCGAGGAACGCCGCCGCCAGCTCGCGCTGGGCTTTCCGGAGGTGGTTGTGGAGGGTGGGCGAGGTGATCCCCATCGAACTCGCGACCTGCTCGGCGGTGGAGTCTCGGGGCCAGTCGTAGTACCCGGCGAAGTACGCCGCCCGGAGTGCGGAGCGCTGCTTCTGGGTGAGGCGCTCGTCGAGGGACTGCCGGAACGTGCCTTCGGTCCGGAGTGGGAGCTCGACGGTGCGTTTCGACAGCAGCTCCGCGCCCGGGTACGCCGCCTCGAACGCGTCGACCACGGTGCGAACGTCGGCGTCGGTGGCGATCTCCGCCACCACCCGCGCCTCGCCGTCCTCGGCCGTGAACTCCTGCACCGTTCCTCCGACCTCGACCAGTGTGCTCACGGGCGAGTCCGTGATGGCGAGTTCGAACACGCCGCCCGCCTCGCGCTCGGTGACGAGTCTCGCCTCCGCCACGAGGTCCGATTCGTCGGCAACGTCGAGCACGCGATCGGGTGCGACGCCGTCGACGACGACGTACTGGAGGAGCGTTCCGTCGGCACCGGGAACGACGCCGTCGAGGCTGTACTGACAGTCGAGGCGCTCGGTGAGGTTGGTAGCGAACGCCGATCCGTCGGGGACGTGGAGTTCGAGCGCGACTGCGGTGTCCGAAAGTAGGAGCTGCATGTTCTGGGCGGCGTTGATCGCGAACCCGGCGATCTCGCCGAGCACCGCGAATCCGGACTGTTCGCGCTCGCTGAAGGCGTCCCGCCGCGTGGAGTACACCGCGAGCACGCCGTACACCACGTTCTCGTAGGAAAGCGGGATGGCCGCCGCCGATCGGTGCTCGTGATCGGTCGCGGCCTCGTGCTCTTCTGCGATCGATCCATCGGTGGCCTCGAGCACCTGTACACCACCCGTCTCCAGCGCGCGCTCCGCCGGTTCCGCGACTGCCCCGCCGTCGGTCGCGACGTGAACGTCGTCGGTATCGTCGATCCCGGCTCCGGTCCGGATCGCGAGGTCGCCGCCCGTGCCGCGTTCGGCGATCCACGCGAACTCGTAGAGCTCCGAGGCGGCGAGGCGCTCGCAGATCGTGTGTTCGATCTCCTCACGCGTCGCCGCGGCGACGAGGTTGCGAATGATCCCCTGGATGACTGCGTTGATCCGATCGAGCGTCGCGAGCTCGTCGCGCTGGGCGGCTAGCCGGCGTTCGCGCTCGGCCAACGCCCGCTCCGCCCGGCGCTGGGCCACCGCGTTCTCGATCCGGTTCGCGAGCACCGCGTACTGGTCGGTGCCGGTATCCTTCCGGAGGTAGTCCGTGACACCCGCCGAGATCGCCTCGCTCGCCACCTCCTCGCTCCCTTTCCCCGTCGAAAGGACGAACGGAACCTTCGAGTGCTCCTCGCGAACCGTTTCGAGGAACTCCAGCCCATCGATCCCCGGCATCCGGTAATCGCTGACGATGCAGTCGGGGGCCCCCTCGCGGTCGAGCCGATCGAGGGCGGCCTCGGCGCTGGTTTCAGTAACGACGACAAACGCCTCCCGAAGGTCCTCGAGGAAGCGCGCGGCGAACTCGACGAGGCGCTCCTCGTCGTCCACGAACAGCACGCGAATCGGCTCGGTCACGCTCTCCTCGTCGTCCGACGACATCCTTCTCAAATCTATTCCGCTCGACGTATTAATATATCGCCCGTCAGCTCGCACCCAGATTTTCGGTGTTCACCGCCGCACAGCCGACGGATTCGATCGCTTCCGCCTGTCGACCTCCGCAGCGGTTCGAGCGGTGCCGTCGATTCTCGAACTGGCCACGAGTGGCCGTGTGTTTGTCGAGTGTAGCGACGAAACCGTAGCGAGGAGCGGTCACTTTCGTTTCTCCTCGGCCGTCTGCGTCCGGACCTCGAAGCGTGCGCCGCCAGTGTCGCTTTCGACGGCGGTCACCGTCCAGTCGTGGGCCTCGACGATAGATCGGACGATCGAGAGCCCCAACCCCGTGCCGTCGTCGGCGGTGGAGTACCCGCCTTCGAAGACGTTCTCGCGCTCTCCGTCGGGGATTCCGGGTCCATCGTCGGCCACGAAGAACCCTCCGTCGTCGAGCCTGCCGACGGTCACGGCGACGTCGCGAGCGTGTTCGGTTGCGTCGTCAGGCGAAGTCCGATCGCTTGTGGAACCGTGTTCCACAGCGTCGCTGGCCTCCGGCCGGCTGCTCGTGGAGCCATGCTCCACGGCGTCCCCCTGAGCGTGCAGAGGAGGGTTTCTGGAGCCGTGCTCTACGGCATTCCGAAACAGGTTCTCGAACAGCCGCGCGAGCCGGTCGGGGTCGGCCTCGACTTCACCAGGATCGTCGATCGTGAGTTCTGCGCTCTCGGTACCTGCGGTGTGCCACGCTCGCTCGGCGACCGCCGCGAGCGAGACGCGCTCGGTTGCGCCGATCACCCGTCCCTGGCGTGCGAGCGTGAGCACGTCCTCGATCAGCTCGTTCATCCGTATGAGCGCCGCGTCGATCCCTTCGTGGTGTTCCGAGTCGTGCTCCTCGCGCGCGAGTTCGAGCCGCCCGCGCGCGACGCTCAACGGGTTCCGGAGGTCGTGGCTGATGACACTCGCGAACTCCTCCAACAGCTCGTTCTGGCGTTCGAGCTCGCGCTGGCGGCGTTGCTGATCGGTGATGTCGGTGTAGATCGAGTACCCCTCGGCGTTGCGCTCGTTGAGCTCGATCGGTACCACGTGCAACAGGAAATCCCGGACGCCGTCGACCGTCTGCCGGCGTGCAGTCGTTCGGAGGCGTTCGCCGGTCAGTAACCGTTCGTTGAGGTCGTCGGCCTCGGCCCTCGCGTCGTCGCCTGCGGGAACGATGAACTCGTCGATGTTCTCGCCGGTCACTGCGTCGGCCGCGTAGCCGAAGACTTCCTCGAACGCCGTGTTGACGTCCCGGACGATCGGCTCGCCGTCGACGAGGTCGTAGCGGAGCGCGGCGTCCGGAACGTTCTCGAACAGCGCACCGAGTCGGTCGTGCTCGTCGACGAGCTGTCGCTCGCGATCCGCGCGGGAGAGCGCCGCCTCGGTGTTGGTGGCGAGGAGCTTCGCGAGCGAGACGTCGTCGTCGTCGAACGCCGCCGGCTCGGTCGAGCCGATGTTCAACACGCCGAACTCGCCGATCGGGACCACGATCTCGCTGCGGAGCGGCGTTTCGGGATCGTAGACGTCCGCTTCGCGGTCGACGCGATCGTACCGACGCGTCTCGCCGTCCTCGAACGCCTGCCACGACAGGCTCTCGCCCCCGGTGTAGGTCGGGGCCGTCCCGAACAGGTCTGCGCCGCGCTCGGAGATCGCCGCCGGGCGGAGCACCGCGTCGCTCTCGTCGTGGAACCAGACCCCGCACATCGGCATGTCGAGCACGCGCTCGACCGTCGCGACGGCGATCTCGGCGATCTCGTCGCGATCGGCCGCGTCGATCATCGCCCGCGTCGCGTTGTGGAGCGTCTCGATCGCCGCTTCGTGGCGTTTCCGGGCGGTGATGTCACGGATCGTGGCGGTGAAGCGATGCTCGCCCTCAGCGACGTGCTCGCCGAACGAGACGCCGAGCTGGATCTCGCGCCCGTCTCGGTGTCGACCGGGGAGTTCGATCCACTCCCAGTCGAGATGTTTGTCTCCCTCCCGGAGATATCTGTCGAGTCCCGTGAAGTGAGGATCGTGGAGCCGTTCGGGCATGACCGTCGTGAGCGACTCGCCCTTGAGTTCGGCGGCGGCGTAGCCGAAGACGTCCTGCACCGCCTCGTTCGCGTACCGAATCGTACTGTTCTCGTCGATGGTGACGACCGCGAGCGTCGTGTTCTCCGCCAGCGCCCGGAACCGCGCTCGTGCCGCCTCGAGTTCGTGCTCACGCTGTTTGCGCTCGGTGACGTCCTCACAGATCATGACCGTCCCTTCGAACTCCGTCTCGTACGGGAGCAACGAAACCCGGATTCTGAGCGTGCGTCGGTCCCCGTTGGGCGGAGTGATGGTGAGTTCGTACGTCCCGGTCGTGCGCTCGGTATCCGCCGAGAGCAGGTCTCGCACTGCCGCGACGTATTTCTCGATGCTTTCCGGCGGAACGATTCCGTTCTCGACGAGCGTCCGGAACGGTTTCCCGCGGAGCTTCGCCATCGGGTAGCCCGCCATCGATCCCGCCCGCTCGTTCCCCCCGACGACCGTCCCGTCGGGATTGACCACGAACATCCCGACCGGCGCGGTTTCGACCATCGTCTCGTAGCGTTCCAGCTCACGCTCGCGCTGTTTGCGCTCGGTACTGTCGCGGATCACCCCGACGGTCCCCCGGAACGCCTCTGTCTCCGTCGTCGGGAGCAGTGCGACCTGGATCTCACACGGGAACGTACTGCCGTCGGCGGGATGCACGGTGGCCTCGAAGGACTCGCTGACGCTCCCGAACGAGTCCCGTGAGAGGAGATCGCGGATCAGGTCCCGGCCGTGTTCGATGTCCGCCGCTTCGAGGAACGTCGAGACGTGCTCGCCGAGCAACTCCTCGCGCGCGTAGCCCGTTTTCTCGACGATGGTATCGTTGACGCTCGTGAATCGTCCCTCGGTATCGAGCGCGTAGATGCCGTCGCCGGCGGCATCGAGCATGCGTTCGTGGCGTTGCAGCCGTGCCTCGCGGTCGACCCGATCGAGCGCGACCGCCGCGTTCGCCGCGAGCACCTGTGTCAGTCTGATATCGGCGTCGTCGAAGGTGTCGTCGGACAGGCCGATACTCAACGTTCCGTGGTCGCCGAGCGGTACGTACATCGCGCTCCCGAACGGGAGGTCGTCCGCACCGTACTCGGCGACGCTCCCCGCGGTCAGGACGGGCTCTCCCGAGTCGAGCGCGCGCCACGGGAGCGCCTCGCCGTGAGCGTAGCTGGGTCGTTCGCCGAGCACCCGTCTCGCGGCATCGGACACCGCGAAGGGTTCGAGCGTGTCGGTGTCCGGGTCGTGCAGTCTGACGGTCGTCACCGAGAAACCGAGCACCTCCGCCGCGGCCTCGATGGTCGCCGTCGCGACGCCCGCCCGATCGTCCGCGCGGACGAGATCACGGGTCGATTCGTGGAGTGCCGTGATCGCCGCCTCGCGACGTTTCCGACCGGTGATGTCGCGCCCGGAGCCGATCACTCCGTACACCGACTCGCTGTCGGTGAGCGGTGCGCCGTTGAACTCGTGGGGGATCGTCTCGCCGTCCGAAGTCACGAACGCCGACTCGACGGTGACGGTTTCGCCGCGCTCGACGACCGCCGCGATCCGGTCTTCGATCAGATCACGGTCGGCCTCGGGAACGAACTCGAGGGCGTTCATCCCCGCGATGGTCTCGTCGTCGTAGCCGACCGTTGCGGCGAACGCGTCGTTCCACCGGAGCATCTGCCCCGCAGGATCGAACGCGTAGATCGCATCGGGCATCGCATCGAAGATCCCCTCCGCGACCGCACGCTCCTCGCGGAGTTCGCGCTCGCGGCGTTCGAGTTCGGTGCGGGTCTCGGCCGCGTGGATCGCCTGCCCGATCGTTCCCGCGAGCTCCGCGAGCGCGGTTCGCTCTTCCTCCCCGAAGGCGTACTGCCGGCTCGAATAGACCACCAGCACGCCGTATGCGACCCCGTCGTACGAGAGCGGTAGCGCGATCACCGACTCGTGGCCGTAGCGCTCGGCGGTTGCGGCCCACGGCTCCATCGTCTCGTCCTCGATAAGGTTCCGCGTGGTCTGCACCGTTCCGGTGCGGAGCGCTCGTCCGGCGGGGCCGCGACCACGGGGTGTGTCGTCGGCCCGGACCGTGATCTCGTCGAGATACCCCGTCCCCGATCCCGCACGCTCGTTGATCACGACCCGGTCGCCGTCGCCGGGCTCGCCGATCCACGCGAGCGTGTACGGCGTCGACTGGGCGAGACGCGCACAGACCTGCTCCTCGATTCCTTCACGGGTCGATTCGCGGACGAGTTCGCGCTGGACATCGCTGATCACGCCGTTGATGCGGGCGAGTTCGTCCGCCCGGCGCTCGGCACGGTGGGCCTCGACCGCGTTCTCGATCCGGTTGGCCAACAGCTCGTACTGCTCCGTTCCGGTCTCTTTCTGGAGATAGTCGGTGACACCCGCCGAGACGGCCTCGCTCGCGATCTCCTCGCTCCCTTTGCCGGTGAACAGCACGAACGGCCGATCCGCATCGATTTCCCGCACCGCGGCGAGGAGATCGAGCCCGTTCATCGCGGGCATCGTGTAGTCGCTCACGATGCAGTCGAACGCCGTCGGATCCCGTTCGAACGTCGCGAGCGCGGCCTTACCGCCCTCGACGACCGTCACGTCGAAGCCGTCGCGAAGCCGTTCGAGGTGTGTCGCCGCGAGGTCCGCAACTGCCGGCTCGTCGTCGACCAACAGTACCGCGATCTCGCCGTTCATACTCGTTGCTGTCGAGTGCACCGCCGCTGGGAAAAACCTATCTGCACCGCTTCGCCGCCGATCACCGTCGAGCGGTTCCGTGCGGTTCGAGTCACCTTTGGTCCTCGCGCACGTGGGTCAGCCGTGACTCTCGAAGAATCCGCACGCGAACTCGAACGCGGGGATCTCGCTCCCGGCTTCGAACTCCCCGACACCGATGGTGACACCCGCTCGATCGATGACTTCGCCGACAACAAAGCACTGCTGGTGACGTTCACCTGCAACCACTGTCCCTACGCCCAGGCGAAGTTCGATACCCTCAATCGACTCGCCGACGACTACGGCAACGTCGCGGTCGTCGGGATCAACCCCAACGACGCCGACGAGTATCCCGACGACTCCTTCGAGCGGATGCAGGCACTCGTCGATGAGGGCACGATCGAGTACGACGCCTACCTCCGCGACGAGTCCCAGGACGTCGCGCGGGCCTACGGCGCGGTCTGCACCCCCGATCCGTTCCTGTTCAAAAGTACCGACGACGGGTTCGAACTCGCCTATCACGGCCGGCTCGACGACGCCCACGGCCCCGACGAACAGCCCTCCGGTGAGCCTGGCTTCGAGATGGCGGGCGCGATCGAGTCGGTGCTCGCGGGCGTCCCGGTCGACCACGAGTTCCGACCGTCGCGTGGCTGTTCGATAAAATGGCACTAAAGACACCCACTTTTTTACACGGGGTCCTCTCTCGCTCCCTTCGGTCGGTCGAACCCCGTCCAAAAACTGGACTAAAAGCACCCGCTCACTCGCCTGCGGCTCGTTCGCGGTGAACCGCGCTCGCTTCGCTCGCACGGACGGTCATGCTGTCCGCTCTGCACAGCATCGCCCGAACCCTCGCGCCCTGACCGGCGCTCGCCCTCGATCCACCGAGGGACCGCACCGCCCGCCGAAGCCCTCGACGCACGCTCACTTCGTTCGCTCGCGCGTCTCGCCCTTCATCCGCCAGGACCGCCCCGTACCGCCAACCGCCACCACTCCGCTGACCGCCACCGCACTGCAACCGCGCCGCAGCCGCAATCTCACCCCTCGCCAACGAGATCGTCGTAGCGCGCGCCGGTCTGTTTCAGCGTCTCGGTCGAGTAGAGGCGCTCGTGGTCGTACGGCAGATGTTCGGTGGCGAGTTCGTCAACTTTCGCGTCGACCGCGGCGGCCTCGCGGCCGTGGATCATCGTGAAGAGGTTGTACGGCCAGTCCTGTTCGGGCCGGCGCGGACGGTGATAGCACAAGGTTACGTAGGGTAGCGCGCCCGCCGCCGTCCCGCGGGCGTCGAGTTCGTCGTCAGGGACGTCCCAGACCACCATGCAGTTCGCGTCGAACCCGGTGACGACGTGGTTCACGATGCAGCCGATCCGCTTGATGCAGCCCGCCTCGCGCAGCCGATCCACGGCGGCGAGCACGTCCTCCACCGGGGCATCGATCTCCTCGGCGACATCGCGATACGGCGTCGCGGTGAGCGGGAAGCCCTCCTGAATCGCGAGTAGCAAGCGCGCGGCGAGGCCCGAGAGGTCGCCGGCGGCGTCCTCGCCGATTCGGGTCGGCGAAACGTCGGTTTCGTCGACTCCCTCTCTGGCGAACCGATCGGCGTTGACCACCGGGAACTCGAGATCGATGTAGAAGTCGGTCAGCATCGGGAGCCGCAGCACCGCCTGTCCCGTGCGCTCCTCGATCTCGTCGAGGATCGAGTCGCGCGTGTCGCGCGAGCCCGCAGTAACGACGAACCACATGTTCCAGTCGTGGTCGCGCCGGTAGTTGTGGTTGACCTGGCGATACCCGTTGACGATCTCAGCGATCTCCGCGAAGCGCTCTTCGGGGGCCTGAACCGCAGCGAGCGCCGACGATCCGATGACGGGTGGGTTGAGGACCGCGCCGAACCGCCGGAAGACGCCCGCCTCGCGCAGCCGCTCGACGCGTGCGAGTGCCTCGGCTTCGCCGATACCGAGCTCCTCACCGACGACCTCAAACGGTCGCTCACGGACCGGGAATCCGCTCTGGTAGCCGTCGATGAGTGCGGCGTCCACGCCGTCGAGATCGGTGCGCCAGTCCTCCGCCAGCGAACTCATTGAGAAGGGTAGGAGTCGTCGACACAACGGTCTATCGGTTCGGCGGAACTATCCCGCTCGCTCGCCCAGTCGGGCCATGATCGACGACGAGGACATGACGAACCGGGTCGTGCTCGTGACCGGCGCAACCGGCGGAATCGGCCGTGCGGCGGCCAGGCGACTCGGCGGCCGCGGCGCGACCGTCGTCGTGACCGGGCGCTCGCGCGAGCGCGGCCAGGCAGCCGTCGCCGAGATCGAGCAGGCGGGCGGCGAGGGAGCGTTCGTCCGCGCGGATTTCGCGGCGATGGCCGCCGTCCGCGGGCTCGCTGACGCGTTCCGCAAACGGTACGATCGGCTCGACGTCCTGATCCACAACGCCGCCTGCTCGCACGACGAGCGCCGGGTGACCGACGACGGGTACGAGAAAGCGCTCGCGGTCAATCACCTCGCGCCGTATCTCCTGACGCACGAACTGCTCGACCTGCTCCGTGCGTCCGCGCCGGCCCGCGTCGTCAGCACCTCCTCGACGGTACATCGTCGTGGCGCGATCGATCTCGACGATCTCCAGCTCGAAACGGACTACGACGCGCTCGACGCCTACGCGCGCTCGAAGCTGGCGAACCTGCTGTTCACTACCGAACTCGCCGCGCGGCTCGACGGAACGGGCGTGACCGCGAACGCCGTCCATCCGGGATTCGTCCCCGACAGTGGACTGTATCGCGACGCCTCGATGCCCGTTCGTGCGGCGACGGCCGTCGCCGCACGACTACCGTTCGTCGGGACTTCGGTCCAAGATGCAGCCGACGGGATCGTTCGGCTCGCTGCCGCGTCCGAGGAGGCCGAAATCAATGGCACGTACTTTGAGGGGTGCGAGCGTGCCGACCTCGATTCACGCCTTCGCGACGAGCGACTGCGCGAACGCCTCTGGAACGCGAGTGCCGATCTCGTCGGCGTCGATCCCGCTTGGCCATGATACGGTGGGGTGTTTCGATTCGCGACGATTGTTAACTGCGGTAGCGTGCGGGAGCGTGTCGAAGACGCGCGACTCGCACGAGGGATGAGCGAGCGACCAGCGGGAGCGAAGGGAATCAGCTGGGGAGGGTGTGGCTTGCGGTCTCTCATTTGTGTCGGGATTAGTCACAGCCGAGTTGGCTGTCCTCACCGAATTCCAGTGCTCGATTCGGAAACGCATCGAGCGGGAGTCTTTTGCGCGCGGCGATCCAATCCCGGCCTATGGCCCAAACGACCGAACGACACGGCGAGTGGCCGCTGAAGCGGCTGATGACCGAGGTCGTCGGCTCGGGACACAAGTCCGCCGACGACATGACGCGTGAGCAGGCCAGCGAGGCGATGGCGCGAATCCTCGACCACGAACCCGACGACACCACCCTCGGCGCGTTCTGGCTCGCGAATCGCTGGAAGCGCAACACGCCCGACGAGCTCGCGGCGTACATCGACGTGATGGCCGACCAGTCGGTCGAGTTCGCCGAACCCGACTGCGATCCCGTCGACTGCGGCGCGAACTACGACGGGAAGGGACGTTCGGCGATCCTCGGCGTCGGAGCCGGCGTGGTCGCCGCGGCCGCCGGCACCCCGGTCGTCGCCCACTCGGGCGATCGCGTTCCCACCCAGAAACAGGACGCCTACAAGCACGTGCTCGACGAACTTGGGGTGCGGACCGAAATCGAACCCACGGAGAGCGCTAAAATGGTCGACGAGACCGGGTTCGGCTTCTACTACCAGCCGTCGTTCAACCCGGGAGTCGACGCACTCGCCGAGCGTCGGGACATGATGGGCGTGCGGACGTTCGTCAATACCATCGAGACGCTCGCCAATCCTTCGGGAGCCGACGTTCACCTCGGCAGTTTCTACCACTTGCCCTACGCGAAGCGGATCATCGACACCTTCGAAGCGAGCGAGCGCTACGACGTCCCTCGGGTCGTGATGTTCCAGGGTATGGAAGGGTACGACGACATCCGACCGGGATCGACGACGGTTGCCGTGGGTGAAAACGGCGATCTGGACGACTTCACGATCGAAACCCCTGAGTACGGGATGGACTTCGAGAGCGACGATCTCGGAGTCGACGACGTCGCGAGCGATTCCGCGCGGATCACCGAGGCCGTGCTCGCGGGCGAGCGGGACGGGGCGTTCGCCGACGCGATCGCGCTCAACGCTGCGTTCCGGATTTACGCCCGCGAGGACTGCGAGTCGCTTGACGACGGCCTCGCGATGGCCCGCGACGCCATCAGGGACGGGAGTGTCGAGGCGGTTCTCGACGATCTCCGCGCGTTCTGAATCGCGCGTCGACCTCGTTACCGTGCATTGGAGTAGCACGTGCGGAAGACTCGCCCAATCGTACCAACGATGAGGGTAGTGTGAGGGCGTCACATACAAGGCAATGACTCACTCATCGCGGAACGATGAGCCAGACGATGGACGCCGGGACACGACTCACGCTCGACGTGTGGCATCCGGACTGCTGGGCGATCGAGGCGACCGAACGGACCGATGGGGGCGTTCTGGCACACGCGATCTACAACACGCCGAAGTCGGCACCAGAGTCGGTCAACGGGCTGTTCGCCGCGTTCGGCGACACGGACCGGGAAGTGGAGCGGTTGCTCGATGCGATCCGTGCCTCGGAGCACGCCGGGGAACTCCTCGAACTCCAGCGGCAGTTCGGCCGCACTCCGAACGCACCTGGCGACGTGGTTCGCGAGTTCTTCCTCGAGTACGATCCGAGCGACATGGTGTGTCCGACGCTGCTGGAACACGGCTTCGTTCACAGCGCGCCCGCCCGCATCGAGGACGGCAGCGAGGAATGGAACGTGTATTTCACCGGTGAACGGACCGAGATCGAGGACGCACTCGACGGCGTTCGCCGGGACGCCGAAGCCGACGTCAGCGTCGCCTCCCTCACACCCTCGGCGAACGGGTCGGCCCGCAGCAACCGCAAACGGCGGCTCGACTCGCTGACGCCGACCCAGCGCGAGGTGTTCGAGCACGCGAGGGCGGCGGGCTACTACGAGTGGCCGCGTGGTTGCTCGACACGGGAGCTCGCAACCGACCTCGATCGCTCGAAGACCACGCTGCTCGAACACCTTCGGAAAGCCGAGGCGAAACTGCTCGATCCGCCCTGAACCCGTCGCCGTTCTCGGAGTCATCGCGATTACGCCGGCGACCCGACCATGGACGGACGCGGATATATGCCCCCGTCTCCGCGATAAGTGTGGTATGGTGGCAAACGACTCGACTGAAACGCGTCGTCGATCCTTCCTCAAGCTCGCTGGCGTCGGTGGTCTCGCTGCCACGGCGGGCTGTGTCGGCTTCGGCGGCGGTGGTGGCGGCGGGAGCCCGGAGACGATCACGTTCGGCCAGCCTGCGGCACAGACCGGCCAGTGGGACTATCTCCAGCCAGGCGTCACTCAAGCGACGGACGCGGCTGTCCAGAGCATCAACGAGGCTGATGGTCCACTCGGAGCAGAGCTGAACGTAGTCCGGCGCGATACTGCCGTCAGTCCGCAGGAGGCTCGAACGGTCGTCACGCAGCTCATCGAGAACGACGACGCGGCAGCCCTCCTCGGACTGTTCTCCAGCGAGATCAACCCACTCTTCGACTTTCTCCAAGAACAGCAGATACCGATCGTCACGCCGTGGCCGGGGTCGAGCTTCCTCGACACCCGCGGCGGCGACAAGGAAACACCGGAGAACCTCGACGACGACGGGTGGATCTGGCGAACCGTCATCGGCGATACCGTCCATACGTCGGGTGCAGCCCTTCGAGCGCTCGATCAGGGTCATCAGACGATGGGCGTTATCAACGGCACGACCGAAGGGGCGCGAAGCTGGGCCGAGGGGTTCATCAGCGCTTACGAGGACGGCGACGGAACGGTCGCAACCCGCGTCGAAGTCGGTCAGGGACAGTCGAACTACCAGGCTCCGCTCGACCGCCTGTTCGGCAACGACTTCAGTGCATTTGCGGTGAGTCTTCCCCTGGAGGACGCGACCACGTTGCTGTCCGATTGGGCCAGCGGTGGGTACGGTCGCCAGCCCGTACTTTCGGACCCGCTCGCACAGAACGACCTCGTCGAACAGGTCGGCGACAGTCTCTCCGGTGCGTGGGCGGCCAGTCCCGGTCAATCGGGTCCGAACTACGACACCTTCGAGCAAGCCTACAACAACGCCGGCAACGCCGAAATCAACGCATGGACGCCGCCAGCGTGGGACGCGGTGCACGTGACCGCACTGGCCGTCGAACGAGCCGGTGAGGCGACTCCGGAAGCCATCGAGCGCAACCTCGGCCCAGTCAGCCGCGGCGGTGGGACCAAGGTCGCCACGTTCGCCGAGGGCAAGGAAGAACTGTCGAACGACAACGAGATCAATTACACGGGCGCAGCGACACCCACGACGTTCACCGACTTCGGTAACGTGTTCGGGTCGGTGGTGATCAACGTCGCCCAGTCCAGCGAGTTCGCCGAGGAAAGCACCATCCCGGCCCAGCAAGTGCGCGAATTCGTCGCGGAAGACGAGTACTGACTTACATGGGTCTCGCACAGAACGTCGTCTTCGGGCTCGTGACCGGCTCGTACATCGCCATCGCCGCCATCGGGTTCACCCTGATTTACGGCATCGTGAACATGATCAACTTCGCGTACGGCGAGTACCTCACCATCGGGGCCTTTCTCGGCTATCTCGCCGCCGGCGTGCTCCCGCTCCCTGTACCGATCGCCGCGGTCGTGGCGATCGTCGGCGGCGGCCTCGTCAGTCTCGTCCTCGCCCGAGGGTTCTTCACACCGATCAACGAGACCGGCCCCGTTCCGATGTTGCTGACGTCGATCGGGCTGGGATTGGCACTCCGTAACGCCATCCGTCTAGTTGCCGGCCGGGGAGCTCGTCGGTTCGATACGGCAGCCAACACCTATCGGTTCGACGGGCTGCCGGACCTGTCGGTCGGTTCGGTCGATCTCCTCGGAAGCGTGTTCGTCACCTCCCAGCAGCTCGTGGTCGTCGGGAGCGCGATCGCCGTGTTCGTGGCGTTGTATGCGCTGTTAACACGAACTGACGTCGGCATCGCCATGCGCGCCATGAGCGACGACGAGGACCTCGCCCGGGTTCGGGGAATCGACACCCGGATGATACGCGACGGGGTGTGGGTGCTTGCCGGGATGCTCGCGGGGCTTTCGGGCATCCTGCTCGGCATCCAGACCAACGTCAGCGCCAGCACCGGGTTCAGCCACATCCTCCAGATCCTGGCGGCTGCCATCCTCGGCGGCGCGGGGAGTCCGTACGGCGCTATCGCTGGCTCGTACATCATCGGCCTCGTGCTCGCGCTGTCGACGGCGTTTCTGCCGTCGGGGATGATCGGCCTCTCCTCGGCACTGGCGTTTCTGGTGCTCGTGCTCGTCCTCCTCGTCAAGCCTAGCGGTATCGCAGGTCGGGAGGTGCGAGAGGCATGAGTTTCGCTGACCGGCTTCCGGAGGACGATATCGAGCGCGCGCTCCTGCTCGGCGGGATCTGTGTGGTGATCGCGGCGCTCATCACATTGACGCCGCTTTCGGTGACAGTCCCCGGCGCGTTCTACGTCTTCTTTGAGGTCGCCATCCTGTTCGTGGTCTACGGGATCGTGGTCGTGGGGCTCGACCTCCAGTATGGTTACACCGGCCTCGTCAATTTCGGCCCCGTAGTCTTCTTCGCCGCCGGCGGCTACACCACGGCGATGCTATCGGCCCAGGACCCGTTCGCCGGTATCGGTCTTGGCTACCCGTGGCTCGTGGCGCTGGTGGTCGGGATCCTCGTCGCGGCGCTTTTGGGCGCTGTCGTCGGGGCGACGTCGCTACGGCTGCGCGACGACTTCCTCGCCATCGCCACGCTCGCGACTGCGGAGATATTCCACACGCTGTTCGTCAACTTCCGAGGAATCTTCGGCGGCAACGTCGGCCTCTCCAGTGTTCCACAGCCGATCGCGGCGCTCGCGGGGGACGGCGACACCACGCTGCTGGCCACCCTCCTCGTGTTCGGTGGCGTCGCCGCGTTCGCGTTCGCCGGGGTGAGCCGGCTGACCGAGGCACCCTACGGGCGAGTGCTCCGGGCGATCCGTGCGGACGAACTCGTCACCCGATCGGTCGGGAAGTCGACGTTCACCTACAAGATGCAGGCGTTCGTCTACGGGGCCGCGCTCGCGGGCCTCGCCGGCGGGCTGTTCGCGCTCTACAGCGGGGCGGTCGCGCCGGGTTTCTTCACGATTCAGGTGACGGTAACGGTTTGGATCGGGATGTTGCTCGGCGGGGCCGCCAACCACCGCGCAGTGCTCGCGGGGCTGGCGATCATCATGGGGCTGCGCCTGCTGTCGCGGTTCGCGCTTGATGTCGCACCCGTCTCGGCCAGCGCATTCGCCTCCATCCGACTGATCGTCATCGGTCTGATCCTCGTGGCGATCATCCGGTACCGACCGGCCGGTATCTGGGGCAACGCCGAGGAGCTGGGGGTGGACTCGTGAGCCTGCTTGACGTCGACGGTCTCGTGAAGGAGTTCGGCGGACTGCGCGCGCTCGACGACCTCTCGGTGTCGGTAGAGAGCGGGGAACTCGTCGGCGTGATGGGACCGAACGGCGCGGGGAAGACGACGTTCTTCAACTGCGTCAGCGGCGTCGTGGATCCCGACGGGGGTCGCGTCACCTTCGACAGCGACGACGTCACCGGCGACGCGCCCGAGTCGCTGGCGCAGGCGGGGATGGTCCGCACCTTCCAGCTCACGCGGGAGCTGGAGACGATGACCGTCCGCGACAACGTGCGCCTCGCGGCGACCGACCAGCCTGGCGAGCGGACCATTCCCGCACTCGCCCGGACCGACGCGATGGAGCAACGCGAGCGCGCGGTTCGCGAGCGTGCGGACGAGCTGATCGAGGCGTTCGAGCTCGATCATCTCGCCGACGAGTACAGCAGCAACCTCTCGGGCGGCCAGCGCAAACTCCTCGAACTGGCCCGGGCGTTGATGCTCGATCCCGCTCTCCTCCTGCTGGACGAACCGTTTGCGGGAGTCAACCCCACACTCACCAACGACATCGCAGACCGCATCCGCGACCTCAACGACGAGGGGATGACC